>CBDUVK010000114.1:0-8508 GCA_965370645.1 uncultured bacterium | reverse complement strand
TGGAAGAATTAATGACAAAATTGAATTGATTCACCATTTTCACACAGCCTCTGAATTGCCGGGCTAATTTCAATCGTCCCTATCGGGACAACTCATATTTAGCCATGCCAGAATCTTTTATTATTGAACTAATATATTCATAGTTTCTTGTCCGGCAAGGCCTTGTCCGATGCCAGGCAGGCGACCTGTTGGGCACTCAGAATGATATTAATTCAATTTTTCAGAATTTTTTTAATTTTTTTCAAGAACTTTTAGGGATTTTAATCACAGATGAAGTCACCGTCGTAAACTACATTAGTTGGGAAGGAATTATATTTAGCATAAATTATTGGTTATTCTAAAGTAACCTTAAAAATGGGGAAATTTTCGAAGATTTTTGAGTTATATTATAATTATGCCATTGAAGTGAATAGAATAAGGAATAGTTAATTAATCTAATCCATTTTTGCAGAGATGAGTCGATTATATCTCATAGGACATATTATCCGTTTTTATATGAAAAATAACAAAAACAGAGGAAAGCTGTTCCTGGCGCTGATAATCTCAGTGTTGATTTTATCAGTATTAAGTAATCATGAAGGGAACAGTGCGGATTTACCGGCATACTTTGTCGCCAATCAACACTATAAGGCGGGTAAATTTCAGGATGCCATCGACAGTTATTTTCGAGCCTTAAAAGATAATCCGGGCCTGTTGTATAAAGAACCGTTGGTGCGGTTTAAAATTGGCTACGGTTTTTATCAGACCCGGGATTATCAAAAATCTCTGGATATCTTTCAGACTGGTACGAAATCATTAGATATTATTGTAGACTATCTCTATTATTTTCAAATCATTTCACAATTGAACGTTGGAGATACCAGTAGCGCGATACAAAGCCAGCAAAGATTACGTCTTGAATTTCCGGATTCTCCTACCATCCCTCTGCTTGACTCCCTTCAGGCGGTAAATTCGCTCCAAAATAATCTCCCTGATAGTGCCCGGAAATATTTAAATGCCATGTCAAAAAGTGGTTATTTCGATAGGGACAAGATAGACCTCCAATTGATCTCTGTATTGGCTAGTCTAAAAGATACTTCGGACTATAGAAGGACCGCTTATCGGTTCTTAAAAAAGTATCCTTTTCATGATCAGGCAGAAGATATTTTCAGGCAACTTACGGGCACCTATCAGCAGAAAATTCCTTTCCGGGAATTGAAAATGTTGTTCAAGTATCTGTTTGCAACCAAGCAGTTCTTAGCCGCTGCCGGTCTGCTGGAAAATCAGGAAATATTTGCCCAATCTTTATTTAAACAGGAATATTTTAAATGGTTGCCTCAGGAGATGCTTTTTCGTCAGGGGGAATATGGAAAGGTTCTGCAGTGGTGTCTGGAAAATAGAAAGTTGTTTAAATATCCCAGGGTAAGACGTAATATCGATTTAACCATCGCTCGTTGCTATCTTCGTCGAGGGGATGTTAAACAGTCGATCAAATATTATTTAGAGTTTCAGAAAAGATATCCTCGTGATCAACTATCTCCGGAAGTTCTCTGGAAAGTTGCCTGGTTATATGAGAATCAGAAAAATGTGAAGAAAGCAATAGACATATACCGTCGATTAATAAAGAAATATCCCAGAAGTTCTTTTTTTGATGAAGCGTATTTTAGAATTGGATTGGATTTGTACCGGGAAGGGAAATATAAAAATGCACGAGATGCATGGAAAAAGGCGTACCGGCGAGCTAAAAAAAGCTCTCAAAAAGCTCGAATCTATTATTGGATTGGCAAATGTTATGAGAAGGAAAGGAATTATACCCGTCAGGGTGAAATTTTCAATGATCTGGCCCAAAAACCCATAGACAGTTTTTATAATTTAAAGGCATTTTATTTAACCAGCAACGGACAGGATACTCATCAGCGGATCAAGGAAGCATTTTGGGAACTCCATCAGCAGAATATCAGCTACCTCGCAACATATATTGAGCAATTTAACCGGGTATTATTAGTGGAGGAAATTCTGGGTCGCCGCTGGGCCGATCGTGAAATTCGCTCCATGCAGGAGAAATCCGATCAATGGCAGGAAGTATTTGCATTGGGAGAGTTGTACGAAAGAATGCATAATTTCGGATTTGCCTACCGAAGATTTCGTTCAGTTTTCAATCGGGAGTTTATTCAAAGCGATTTTACAGGCATGATCCCGGTTTTTAAGAAATTATATCCATTGTACTATTCTGAAGAAGTGGATTCTGCTGCGGATTATTTTACCATACCCCCCGAGCTCATCTGGAGCGTCATGAAAAAAGAAAGTGCATTTGCTCCTAAAGTCATCTCCTATGCCAATGCTTATGGTTTGATGCAACTATTACCCGGCACAGCTTCCCAAATTGCACCAAAACTTGGTATGGCATTTACATCAACCGAGCAACTGTTTGATCCTAAAACAAATATATTTATGGGGAGCTATTATCTTTCTTCCCTGCTTAATAAATATGATGGGAATTATATTATGGCACTGGCGGGTTATAATGCCGGACCTCACCGGGTAGATCGTTGGAAAAGAAATTATCCCGTTTCCGATGATGATCTGTTTATGGAGAATCTTGAATTTGAACAGACGCGGGTATATGTGAGGACATGTTTGAAATATTTCTGGATTTACCAGGCAATTACCCGGCCTGGCGAAATTCCGCTGGAAATTATCAGCTATCCGATACAACTTTCCGACTATTTATAACAACTCTAAACTATTGCATTGTAAAATGTTGTCGAATATATTAACTTAAAGTATAGTAATTCATAGAGATAAACATGCAAATTTATGATAGCAAATACAAATTTCTCCTGGGTATTCTCATCTGTCTTCTATGGTTTGTCCCCGTCATGGGAGATGAGATCTGGGTTTATGATTCCACTCTGGAGCCGGATGTTCAATTTTGGAAATCGATTTTTTCACTATATCATAATAATCAATATGTTATTCACGATACGGAAAATTTAAGTATAATTTATAAGGTTGTTTCATTCGATTCCTCCCTGAGTGACTATCAAAAAGAGAAACATGTTGAAAAAATAAAGGATGAAATTAAGGAAATCCTGCTGAAATTAGCGAAAAATCCGGAACAGCGAGAGGATAGGTCTCATCTGGAAAATTATATTCTGGAAATGTTTAACAATTCGGCAGATCCCGCTACCTATAAACAGGCTTCCCGGCAATTGCGGGGTCAGCAGGGGATGAGAAATTCTTTTGAACAGGGTCTTGCCCGTTCCATACCATATTTACCTTATATGAAGGAAATATTCAAACAAAAAGGTTTACCACAAGAATTGGCCTATCTACCGCATATCGAGTCATCATTTAATCCCCGGGCACGCTCCAGGGTAGGCGCTACAGGTATGTGGCAATTTATGCGATCGACCGGACGTCTTTATATGAAAGTGAACCGGATCATTGACGAACGTTATGATCCTTTTATTTCAACGCAAGCTGCAGCCCGGTTATTGAGTTATAACTATAAGAAACTGGGAGACTGGGGTTTATCGATTACAGCTTATAATTTTGGTTTGGCGGGAATAAAAAGAGCAGTTCGGATTTATGGCTCTGATTATATAAAAGTAAGAGAGTCTTTCAACCATCGAAAATTTAAATTTGCGTCACGAAATTTTTTTCCGGAATTTCTAGCAGTGCTGAAGATTATGCAAAACTATAAAAAGTATTTTCCGGAGGTTGAAGCAGTGGAGATGGCTTCTACCGTTCGATATCAACTCCAGCGCCGGGTGAAATTTCCTAAATTAGCGAAATTGCTGGGGATGAGCGTGTCGGAATTTAAAAGACTGAACCTGGCCTACTCTTCCCGTGCGGTGAAAGGGCGGATTAGCATTCCGGCTGGATATTGGGTCAATGTACCAATCGAAAGTGATTTGGCTACATTAGAAATGAATATTCAGAATCTAAGCGAGACTGAAAAAAAGATACAAAAGGCGGAAAAACCGCCACAAAAATATGCAATATCAAATTCCTTCTCATCTGAAGACGCAAAAAATTCGGATAAAACAGCGATTCCGGAGCCTGTCTTTGAATATCGCAAACCCGGCGTTACCAGTGGGGAATCATCCTGGGACGACTATATGCTGGTATGGTATAAAAGCTTTGCCTATTCCAGTACAGATGTTGCCGATTTAACCCAGCAATTGCGAAAAGATCTCATGGTAAAATTTGCGATTCATGATGATTATATTATTGTTTTTTCAAACGAAACACTGGGTCATTATGCAGACTGGTTAAGGGTTTCACTGAGGGGATTACAGCGTTTAAATGGTTTGGGAAGAAGAAAAACGATTTATCAGGGACAAAGAATGAAATTGGATTTTTCCCGGGTCACGGTGGAAGATTTCATGCAAAAACGACTGAATTACCATTTAGATATTT
The DNA here is from genome assembly GCA_965370645.1 of uncultured bacterium. GTDB lineage: Bacteria > Calditrichota > Calditrichia > RBG-13-44-9 > RBG-13-44-9 > RQOF01. The sequence continues at coordinate 4,104 of CBDUVK010000114.1, read as the reverse complement.
TAAATGGTTTTCTGGAGGAAAAGGAATTAGTAAATTTTGTAGAGTATCGGATTCATCCGGGTGAATCTGTTTGGGAACTTGCCAGATCCAGATATCAAGTTCCCATGGAACTGATACAATACTTTAATATAGATTCGGATATGAATCGAATGTATCCCGGAGATATCTTAAGAATACCAGTTTTTCAAACAAATAAATCAGCGGAGGAGACTTTATGAAAATTAAGGAAAAAATTGAGGGTGATGTTGCTGTTCTCACTATTTCCGGAAATATGATGGGGGGTCCTGAAACGATGGCGCTGCATGAGAAGGTTAAAAGCCTCGGTGCAGATGAAATTAAGAGAGTGGTTATTGACCTTAAAGGGGTAAAGTGGATGAACAGTTCGGGTCTGGGAGTTCTTATGGCGTGTATGTCCACCCTGAATAATACCGGCGGAAAACTTAAACTGGCGAGTGTTACGGAGAAGGTCAAGAGTCTTTTGGTTATCACTCAACTTATGAGAATTTTTGATACCTTCGAAAGTGCCGAAAGAGCTGTTGCTTCTTTCTATGATGAGCAGCATACTTAATTCATTTTATTTTCTATCTTAGGAAGCATACGTTACCACTTTAGTTATATCCATTCAATTTTTCAGAATGGGAGTACAGACCATGTGTATCACGCTTAATTCGTTAATTGCGTGAGAATGGAAATTTACCATAAACATTCCTGGAAAGTTTCGACAGAGGAAGCGAAAAGGATCCAGTTACAGCTAAAAAGCAAGCTAACTTTCCACAATAAAATAGATCTTTCCGAAATACAAACCATTGCAGCGGCAGATATTTCATTTAATCGTTATGATGATCAACTCTATGCAGTGGTTGTTTTACTCGATTTTCCCGATCTGAATCTGAAAGCTGTTTATTCAAACCGGGCAAAAGCTTCTTTCCCTTATATCCCGGGCTTTCTCAGTTTTCGGGAAATACCGCCCCTATTGGAAATATTTAAAGATCTCTCTCCCATGCCGGACATTCTCATTTGCGATGGTCAGGGCATCGCTCATCCACGCGGATTTGGTTTGGCTTCCCATCTGGGTATTTTATTGGATATGCCTGCAATCGGATGTGCAAAATCAGTATTGGTTGGAAAATACCTGGAGCCTTCCGCAGCCCGGGGGAGTACCAGTCCGCTCATGTATCAGGAGCGGCAAGTCGGTGCAGCGCTGCGCACCCGGAGTGGGATCAAACCCGTCTTTGTTTCGGTTGGTCATAAACTGGGTTTGGAAGAGGCTGTAAAAATTCTTCTTCAGTGCAGTCCGAAATATCGCATTCCGGAACCATTACGCCTGGCGCACCGCAAAGTAAATGAATTGAGAAAATTATCAACATTGAAATAAAAATGGTGTTACATTTATACCAGAGACCAGATGAGTTTCATATAAATATCACAATTCCCATATGATGAAGGTTAAATATGAGTAATTTAACGGAGTTACAAAAAAGACTTGAGCAAAAAGAAAAAGAGATATATTCCATTCAGAAAATTGGTCAGGCCTTAAGCAGCACACTGCATTTGGATCAACTGCTCACTTTGATTATGAAAGAGATAACCCATCTCATGAATGCAGACCGCAGTACGCTCTACCTGATAGATAGTCGCAAAGGTGAGATTTGGTCCAAAATTGCCCTGAAAGCAGAGATTAAAGAGATCCGACAGAAAATTGGGGTTGGTATTTCCGGACATGTTGCAGCTACAGGAGAAGTGATAAACATTCCCGATGCCTACCAGGATTCACGGTTCGATCCAAGCACGGACAAAAAAACCGGCTATCATACCCGGTCGATACTATGTATTCCTGTTTGGGAACCCACCAAATCTGAAGATTCTCGAACAGTACTGGGCGTTATTCAGGTGTTAAATAAAGCAGAGGGGCCTTTTACTTCAGAAGACGAGGGTATACTGCAGGCTGTAGCTTCTGAGGTAGCTATTGCTATTTCCAATGCCAGGCTTTATGAGGAACTCGAAGGAAAGTATAATGAAATAGATCTCCTCTACGGTTTCGAACAAAAACTTTCTGGTGTATATAAATTATCGGAGCTGTTTCAGAGTATCATGTTGTCGACCATTGAGCATCTTAACTGTGATGAGACCGGCTTGATTTACCCTGAACAGAATCAACTATACCTGCTCCGCGTGAACAGGAAGAGTAAGTACTCCCTGATTCAACTAACAAGTTCCCAGATGCAGTTCTTGACTGATGCTATCTCAGGAAAGGGTAAAACAGAAATTCTAAAAAAAATCAATAAAAGTCTGCAATTAAAATTCGAGTATTTTAAAAATATCCCTTTGGAAGCAGCACAGGATTCCTTCGCTTCCGCAGTATTCCTTCTCCATAATTCCAATCAACCCTACGAATTTAAAGAGATGGATGAATCCCAGGTGATCGATATCATCGCCCAGAAAATTCTGCGTGCGGTAGATTTACATGATCTCAGAGAACGGTTATTTCACCAGGAGAGATTATCCGCAGTAGGGCAGATGATGAGTACCATCGTTCATGATCTCCGTAACCCGGTAAACAGTATTAACGGATTTTTGGAATTTCTTCTGGAGGAAGACATTTCCCCAGAGGAGAAGGAAGAATATTCCCAAATTATGAAATTGGAGTTACAGTCCATAACCCAAATGACCAGTGAGATACTGGATTTTGCGAGAGGTAAAACCAGTATCCTTCCCCGGAAAATAGGGGTAAGGGATATTATTAAAAGATTCCAACCGCAGGCGGAACAACTTTTCCGAGATTCCGGAATACAATTTCATATTGAAAATAAATCAACCAAGCTGTTATATGCAGATATAGATAAATTAATTCGGGTTTTCTATAATATTGCCAAGAATGCCAAAGAGGCCATGGGAAAGAAGGGTGATTTTTACTTCAAGGTGTCTGACCGGAACGGTGAGGTGATATTTGAATTGAGCGATAATGGTCCTGGAATTCCGGATGAAATCAAAGGTCGGTTATTCGAGTCATTTGTAACCAGTGGAAAAGAGAGAGGTACCGGTTTGGGATTGGCAATTGTTAAGAAAATTATTGATGAGCATCATGGTGGAATTGAAATGCATACTTCGAAAGAAAAAGGAACCACCTTTGTGGTCAAATTACCCAAATATAAATCAAAATAATTCATGCTGACCGGTAATAAATATAATTAAGAATATTGAATAAACAGATTATGACTAATCCCAAAACTAAATCATCCATGATGTTGCCACTTCACTTTTTTATTGCCTTATGCCTGCTGGCAATTTTGTGGGAAGTTTCCTGCAATAAAGTCAATGAACAAAAGCAAATTAAACCAATAGACAGGTTTAACGAGATGCGATTAAAAATGGTTGAATATCAGATTGAAGCCCGGGGAATAAAAGACAGCAGGGTATTGGAAGCGATTCGAAAAGTTCCCCGTCATCTATTTGTTCCTGAAAATTTAAAAGACCTTGCCTATAATGATGAACCATTGCCGATTGGTTCCGGCCAGACTATATCTCAGCCTTATATTGTTGCCTACATGACTGAAATATTACAGCTCCAGGAGGGTGATCGGATACTGGAAATTGGGACGGGAAGCGGGTATCAGGCAGCCATCCTGGCTGAATTAGTTGATTCCGTGTTTACCATAGAAATACTTCCTGGATTATCGAAAAAAGCGGCGGAAATTCTTAATAAATTAAATTATGAGAATATTTATTTTAAAGTCGGAAATGGTTTTTATGGTTGGCCGGAAAAGGAACCATTCGATGCGATAATCGTGACGGCCGCCCCTGAAAAAATTCCACAACCATTGGTTGATCAGTTAAATGTGGGAGGGCGAATGATCATCCCGGTGGGAGATTTTTTCCAGGAATTATATTTGATGCGAAAAACGGAATCTGGTATTAAAAAAGAGAAAAAACTACCGGTGAGATTTGTCCCTCTTCAGGGTGAACCTTAGAATCGGAAAATAATTCCAAGAATCTAATTTGGTTAATTCAAAAAATCTCATACCAAAGAATACTAAAAAAACGATACTCGGTACTCGTTACTCGTCTCTCGTTCCTCGCTTCTCGTTTCTGGTCCCTCGTTTCTCG
>CBDUVK010000113.1:0-8546 GCA_965370645.1 uncultured bacterium | reverse complement strand
ATCATCCGTAAAAAGATTACCCGTGGTAAAATCATGTTTAATCTGAATTTTACCTCCCTTAATAGTGAGACCGATAACCTGAAAATTCAACCGGACCTGATTCGCAGTTACATGAAATTATTAGAGCAAATAAAGGATGAGTCGGGCATCACTGCCGAAATCCAATTGGATCATCTTCTATTTTTTAAAGAAATTATTAGTTTTGAAGAAAATTCTACTGTCGATCAGAAATTAGCAAATTTTATCTTTAAGCTTACTGAAGAAGCTATTGAGAAATTGGAAGAAATGCGCCTGCAGGAAGGTCAATTTCTACAGAAAGATCTTGAAGAGAGGCTCTCTTCCATCCAGAACTTATCCAAAGAAATTCGCGAGTATGGTAAATCCAATTCCCAGAAGGAATTTGATAAGTTGTATCAGAGACTCACCTCTCTTATCGCAGAAGATAAAATCGATCTGGGTCGCCTGGAACAGGAACTTTCCATTATCGCAGACCGGGTGGATATTACCGAAGAGGTGGTTCGCATGCAGAGTCATATTCAACTTTTTGAGGAGAACCTGAAGAAGGGTTCTCCGGTCGGTAAAAAATTGAATTTCATCCTGCAGGAGATGAATCGCGAGACCAATACAATGTCGAATAAATCAACCCTGATAGAAGTTTCTCACCGGGTTGTTCAGCTCAAAGAAGAGATAGAAAAAGTCCGCGAACAGGTGCAAAATATAGAATGACAAGTTTTGTCTTAAGGAATCCGGGTATGACTGAGCGAAAAAAAAAACCACAGTTAGTGGTACTTTCCTCTCCATCAGGAGGCGGAAAAACCACCATTTGCCGGGCTCTTATAGCAAAAAACAGTGAATTCTGTATATCAATATCTGCCACCACCCGGGAACCGCGACCCGATGAAAAAGAAGGAATCCATTATCACTTTATATCCAAAGACGAATTTCAAAACCGTATTCACCGGAAGGAATTCTTAGAGTACGAAGTCGTTCATGGGAATTATTACGGAACTTTGAGGAAACAGGTCGAGGAGTTACTCAGGGCCGGTTATTCGGTGATTTTTGACATCGATGTATATGGTGCTATTCATATAAAAGAGCAGTATCCGCAGGCCATACTCATCTTCATCCGACCACCTTCGCTGGAAGAATTGAAACACCGTTTAAAAATGCGCAAAAGTGACGATGAAGAGGAGATCCGGAAACGCCTACAACGGCTTCCGGAGGAATATGCCAAAGCAGAATACTTTGACTATGATATCACTAATGATAATCTGGACAGTACTCTAAAGGAGATAGTAAAAATTATACATGAAAAACAGGCACAGGAGCATCATGTTTCCAAGTCATCTCTTTAAAGATAAACATATTTTGCTGGGAATTACCGGTGGCATTGCGGCATATAAAAGTGCCGAGCTTATCCGATACCTGGTAACAGCAGGTGCGGAAGTTAGGGTGATCATGAGCCGGGCCGCAGAAAAATTTATCAGCGCTTTAACCCTGGAGACACTATCCCACAATCCGGTCAGTACCGAATTATTTCCAGAACGAAGCTACACCGGAACACATCATGTTCATCTGGCAGACTGGGCAGAGGCCGCAATCGTAGCACCTGCATCCTATAATTTTATCGGTAAGCTCTATGCGGGTGTTGCCGACGATTTGATCACAACCATTTTTGCCGCTGTTCATTGTCCCATAATCATTGCCCCGGCCATGAATGTCCACATGTGGAATAATAAAATCCTGCAGCGCAATATCAAATATCTTCAGTCTCTCAATTTTCTCATCTGCCCTCCGGAAGAGGGTTTCCTGGCGGAAGGGTATAGTGGTAAGGGCCGTTTGGCGCAATTAAATCACATGATTCAATATACTTACAGAGCCCTACATCCGGCACCCTCAAGTTTAAAAGGAAAAAGAGTTTTAATCACTGCCGGCCGTAATGAAGAAGCCATCGATCCGGTCCGGGTAGTCAGCAATCGCTCTTCAGGAAAAATGGGCTTTGCATTAACCTGGGAAGCATTTGCCCGGGGAGCGGAGGTTTCCGTCATTCATGGGCCAACCCAACTCTCCCTTCCAGTGAATGTGGAAAATGTCTATGCACCCACTGCTGAACAGATGTTTCTGGAGGTGAAGAAAAGAGTAAAAGAGGCGGATATCTATGTCAGTGCGGCGGCGATTTCAGACTATACACCGGTCAAGTTTTCCAAATCCAAAATAAAAAAGCAAAAACAGAATTTGGAACTATCTTTAAAACCTACACCGGACATCCTGAAATATCTCGGCGAGCATCGTCAAAAGCATCAAAAGCTGATTGGTTTTGCAGTTGAAACTGATAATGCCGAGAAAAATGCTCTCTCCAAACTTGAGTCAAAAAATCTGGATATGATTGTACTGAATAATCCTGAAGATAGTGGGGCCGGATTTGATGTAGATACCAATATTGTGAGTATGTATCACAAAGACGGAAAGAGTGAAAAACTCTCTACTCTCCCCAAGCTGGACACTGCCTTTCATATATTTCGATTTTTGTTAGAAAACCAATAATCTTATTGCTTCTCATAATATAAATGATCTTGATCTGTTTTATTTGCACACGGATACTTTTATAACTGTTTTTCTCGAAAAATTATGATTAAGTTTTTATCCCTGCTGCAATTGAAGAGAAGGAAATTCAATCATCATGAAGGATAGAAATCAAAAAATATCCGCATTTTTGCGTGAATACCTCGATATATATGGAGAAGATATTTTTATAGATCCCCGTAAATTGAAAGAATTACCTGTGGAGCTTCAGGAAAAGAGAACACCTGTTAGCCAGTCGACTCCAGCTGCCAAACCGGAGATGCAAAAGCACAGACCAGCTGAAAAAGCAGATACACCTTTGTGGAATTTCATGAATCAGATTAAAGATTGCACCAAATGTCCACTGGGACACAGTCGCACCACCTTCGTTTTTGGCGATGGCAATGAAAAAGCAGATATTATGTTTATTGGCGAAGCACCGGGTAGAGAAGAGGACCGCACCGGAATTCCCTTCGTGGGCAGGGCGGGTCAGTTACTCAATAAAATGCTGGCCAGTATAAAAATAAAGAGAGAAGATGTATTTATTGCAAACATATTAAAATGCCGGCCACCCAACAATCGTGATCCTCAACCCGCGGAGGTGCAGGAATGCATACCCTATCTGCACAAACAAATCGAGCTGATAGAACCAAAGGTGATTGTAGCACTGGGACGAATCGCCGCTCAGAATCTGCTGAACAGCACTTCGGCTCTGAAACAGATGCGGGAACGTTTGTGGCAATACCAGGGTGTCAATATGATTGTCACCTACCATCCGGCGGCGATTCTGCGAAATGGGGGATTATGGACTACTGCCACGCAAGACTTCAAATTCATATTTGATACTTATCAACAGACAATACAGCATGAAACATAAAATTTTTGGTGATGAAAATGGCACGAAGTAAGAAGAAAAACAGTGTGGTTCTTTCGGAAGATTTGTTGGAGAAAGGGATGAGAGTTCCGCCACAGGCCGTTGAGGTTGAAAAATCGGTACTGGGAGCAATGTTGCTGGATAAGGAAGCAGTGGGAATTGCCATAGAAAACATTGACGATACCATATATTACCGGGATGCACATCGAAAAATTTACCTGGCTATGGTATCACTGTATGAGAAGAATGAACCGATTGATGTGATCACCTTATCAGATGAACTAAAGAGACGTGATGAACTGGAAGATATTGGAGGAACTTATTATCTAACTGAACTGGCCGCCATGGTGCCATCGGCTGCCAATATTGAATATCATCTGAATATTATCCGGAATAAATCCATACTACGGCAACTTATCGTTGTCTGCGGTTCCATCATTAAATCTGCCTATGATGAATCCGAAGAGGCTGAGAAAATTCTGGATATCGCAGAGGCGGAAGTATTGGGTATATCACAAACCACTCGCCAGCAGAATTACGAGTGGGTAAAACCACTCATCATGGATACTATACATGAGCTTGAAAAACTGCATCAGACTTCACATGAAGGAATTATTGGCGTTCCCTCCGGGTATCGGGATTTGGACAACCTGCTGGCAGGGTTTCAGCGATCGGATCTGATCATCCTGGCCGGGCGACCCTCTATGGGTAAAACTGCTTTCGCTCTAAACCTCGCCCGAAATGCAGCAGTGGATCATAATATACCAGTGGGCTTTTTCAGCCTGGAGATGAGTAACCATCAACTGGTACAGCGCTTACTCTGTGCTGAATCAGAAATTGATTCCCAACGCCTTCGTACCGGTCGTTTAAAAGAATCAGAATGGCCCAAACTTTCGCGCCGAATTGGACGTCTGGTGGAAGCCCCCATATATATAGATGATACACCGGCAATGGACATCATGAAATTACGGGCCAGGGCCCGCCGTATGGCGGCAGAAAAGAAGATTGGGATGGTGATCGTGGACTACATGCAATTGATGGAGGCACCACGCGGCATGGATAGTCGCCAGCAGGAGATTTCCTTTATCTCGCGGTCGCTTAAAAACCTGGCCAAAGAACTGAAAATCCCTGTCATTGCCCTCTCGCAGCTATCGCGGGCCGTCGAAATGAGGGAATGGAAACGCCCCACGCTGGCGGATTTGAGGGAGTCCGGTGCCATTGAACAGGATGCCGATGTGGTTATGTTTGTTTACCGACCTGAACTCTACGGAATTACAAACTTTGATGATCAGGAAAAATCATCAACTGAAAACGTGGTCGAGCTAATCATTGGAAAACACCGAAATGGACCTACCGGAAGTACAAAAATGGTCTTCATAAAAAATTATGGCAAATTTGCAGACCGTGCCCGTTACGAACTGGACACTCTCCCGGAAGAGGCAGGTTTTTAGAATAGACATTAAGAAAACAGAAATATTCTAAATAGAGTTGAAATGAGTATAACCTTAAGTAGCAGAGATCACACATATAAATCTTCTTAGAGTCACTCCTGGAAAAATAATTATCTTCCTTAATTTCAGAATCAAATACTTCATACTTTAAAAAAAATTACTATATTTCATTTTCACCATAAATATTCAAGGTATCATTGGATACCTGGATGAGATGATCATAAATTTAGGAAGAACCAGCGAATTTAATCTAATGGAAAAATTGGAATTTTTCTAACAATGTCCGAGGTAAAAATGAAATCCAATAAAGAGAAAGCACAGGAATTAATTACAACTGCAAAAACACATCTCGATGAGGCACTGCAAAATTTGGAGAATGTATCAGCCCTTGACAAACGCTCCCTTGGTTTCGCCGCCCACGCCCTGGGAAACTATCTGACAGTAATCGAAGGAACCGTAGAACTTCTCAGGATTTCTCTAAAGGATTATCAGGATAAACAGGTACACTCCTGGTTGGAAGGGCTTAAACACACCTCGGCTCTGATGATGCACACCAGCAATCAATTGATGGGAACGTCAATAGATGGGAATCCTGATCTGGTTTTTGAGGAGGTAGACCTACCTCTTTTAACCCAACGCATCTGCGATTTTTATCATAAAAAAGCAAAAAGAAAAAATCTAAAAATTATCAATGAAGTGAACGTGACTAACGAATATGTGAGGACCGACCGCGTTGCTTTGGCAGCGGTCCTGGATAACCTGTTGTCAAATGCTGTTAAATATTCCCATAAAGGGAAAAAGATTTTAGTCACAGTATCTCAAAAATCGGATAAACTCATTTGGACTATCTGCGATCAGGGACCCGGTATTCCCCCGGAAGAGGAAGACCAGTTATTCCAAAAGGGGAAAAAGCTGAGTACATTTCCCAGTGGCGAGGAAAATTCAAGCGGATATGGTCTGGCCGTTGCCAAATATCTCATCGAACAGGTTAACGGAGAAATTTGGTACGAAAGGAATTCTGATGGCGGCTCCTGTTTTTCAGTGAGTCTGCCCATTATGCAAGAGTAAAATTAACAGGAATTGATTATTTCTACCTTCCCCCCATTATATCACTATATAATCCATGCTGTGAAATTGTCTTAGCTATCCATCTCGGGATATTAAAAATCTTTTAAATTTATTTTATATTTCTTTTTTGTATTTTATAAGGAGATTTATATGCTCTAAACATTCTACTATGTGCGAGAGGTGTAAATTGGCATCTCAAAAAATTCTGATCAAATTATTAAAAATAAGGAGATATCAATGATCTCACTAAAGCAACTTTTTCTCTTCACCATTTTATTACTGATTTTACCAACCACTATCTTTTCACAAGACGGTAAACATCCCTTTTCTGTCCAGGACCTGGTGATGATGGATCGAATTTCAGGTCCCCGGGTTTCACCGGATGGAAAGCAGGTGGTTTTTGTGGTACGGTCGACCGATATGGATGCCAATAAAGGACGCAAGAATTTATGGTTGGTGGACATTGACGGATCAAACCTGAAGCAGCTGACCAATCATCCAAAGAACGATACTAATCCTGTATGGGATCCCGATGGCAAATCTATCTGGTTTTTATCTGGCCGAAGCGGTTCTCAACAGATCTGGCAACTCGATCTCAATAATCAAGAAAAACAGCAGGTCACAGATCTACCCCTGGATGTATCAAATTTAATCGTTGCACCGGATGGTAAACATCTGGCTTTCACCTTAAAGATTTTTCAAGGGACATCAATTGAAGAAACCAGGACAATATTAGATGAAACCGCCAATCGGAAATCCAGTGGAATCTTATTTGAAAGATTATTAATCAGGCACTGGGATAGCTGGAAGGATGGCCGTCGTTCTCAGCTGTTTGTTCTCCCAACGGTTGGTGGCACCCCGGTAAATGTGATGAAAAATATGGATGCGGACACCCCGTCACAACCATTTGGAGATGCAAAAGAAATCACATTTACCCCGGATAGTAAAGGGCTGGTGTTCACGGCAAAAGATGTTGGATGGGAAGAAGCCTGGTCAACTGATTTTGATCTCTATTATGTTCCCATTGATGCCTCTGAATCGCCAAAAAAACTCACAGATAAAAATAAAGCCTGGGACAGTCACCCGGTTTTCTCGCCGGATGGTAAAACCCTGGCCTACCTGGCAATGGAGAAACCACAACATGAAAGAGATCGGTTTAGAATTGTCCTGCGAAGGTGGGATGATTCAACAGAGAGAGTTTTAACCGAGGACTGGGACCGAACGGTAAAAGAATACTTTTGGGCGAAGGATGGTAAAAAAATATATGCTTTGGCGGAAAATTTTGCCCAGGGTGGTCTTTTTTCAATCGAGATTGCCAACGGGAAAGTTAAAACCCTGCTAAGTGATGGTCACGTTCGTTCTCCTGCCCTGGCTGGCAAAAAGCTGTTGTTCGGATTGGATAATCTAAAATCACCGGTTGAGCTATATACAGCCAATCTGAATGGTAAAAAACTAAAACAGCTTACCCAACTGAATAAGAAGAGATTAGATCAGACTAAAATGGGGGATTATGAGCAGTTCAGTTTTCCGGGATGGAATGATGATGTTGTTTATGGCTACCTGGTTAAGCCAGTTGATTTCGATCCACAGAATAAATATCCTATTGTCTTTCTCATCCACGGTGGACCGCATGGTTCATTCGGAAATGATTTCCATTATCGCTGGAATCCCCAGACATATACCGGCGCCGGTTATGCTGTGGTGATGATCGATTTTCACGCCTCGATCGGTTATGGACAGGACTTCCAGGATGCCATGCGATTAGATTGGGGAGGGAAGCCACTGGAAGACCTGCAGAAGGGTCTGGCAGCAGCAATTAAGAAATACCCGTTTTTGGACGGTGATCGGGTAGGTGCTCTAGGAGCATCTTATGGGGGATATATGATTAACTGGATTGCCGGAAACTGGCCGGATCGTTTTCGCTGTCTGGTCAATCATGACGGCAATCTTGATGAGCGCATGGCTTATTTTGATACAGAAGAACTCTGGTTTCCGGAATGGGAACATGGGGGCACCCCCTGGGATAATCCGGAAGGCTATGAAGCTCAAAATCCCCTTAATTTTGTTAAAAACTGGAAAACCCCCATGCTGGTAATTCATAGTGAACTGGATTACCGGGTGGTCGTTACCCAGGGAATCAGTACATTCAATGCGTTGCAACGCCGGGGGATTCCCAGTCAGTTTCTCTATTTCCCGGATGAAAATCACTGGGTGTTGAAACCTCATAACAGCATTCTGTGGCACGACACGGTCATTGCCTGGCTGGACAGGTGGTTAAAATAATATCGTCAGTGCCTGGAGATCGCCACGCACACTACGTTCGCTCGCGATGACTACGCTCTGAGAGTCATTGCGAGCCAGGGACGGCGAAGCAATCTCCATGAATTCAATCAGGACTCAGGAATATGGAGTACTCCGTCATACATAAGACATTTTCCTTTTAATATGGATAAACAATTCTTCGTTTACATCATGACCAATCAGCACCATACCGTCCTCTATACCGGCATTACAAATGATCTGAAGCGTCGTGTTTACGAACACAAGAATAAAATCATCAAAGGATTCACATACCGGTATAATATAAACAA
>CBDUVK010000112.1:0-8619 GCA_965370645.1 uncultured bacterium | reverse complement strand
TGAACTAAAAACTTACTCCCGCATCAATAATTATCTGGCCATTCCCCTGATCATTCAGGGCAAAATCGAAGCGCAGCACAAAAATATAAGGCAAGTGAATGTGCAACCCGAATCCATAGCCGGTATATAAATTATTCAGGCTAATTTCACTTTTCGAGTGCCAGGTAATTCCACTGTCTATAAATATTCCGCCACTGATTCCAAATTTCAGATCCTTATATAGGCTGGGCATGAAGGGTCCATTTTCGAAAGAAAAGTAGCGAATAGGGAGAATTGGAAATCTCAATTCCAAACTGGTCAGGGAGAGTTGATTCGGATTGTAAAATTCAAATAATCCGGGATCCGGGAAAATATCGAAAAAATAACCCCGTATTCGCTCTGAAAATCCAAAGAATACCGGATCGTAAATAGGCAGTTCTCCGACGTTGAATACCAGAAGTTGTCGAGCTGCCAGAGAGATCTGTCGATAAATTGGCACATATACTCGATTATCAAATTCAAATCTCCAAAAGTCCGGCTGGTTACTCGTAAATCCGGTTTTTCGGAAGTTATGGGTTATGAAAAAGCCCTTCTTCGGATATTCAAAAATATCGCGGGTATCCCATTTAATTTGTGTGCTTAGCGTTGGCACATAATCTGTCCCGGTCTGGGAAACAGAATATTGTTTGTAATCGTCAGGTAATTTAATACGTTGTAGCCCAAATTTGACCTGCCAATCCAGATTCAGAGACAGCCTCCGTCCCAGTGTAGCATCGAATCCGAAACGGTCTTCCTTAAAATCAAAAATCTGATTTTGTATTTTTCTTTTAGCAATTCCCACTCCCCATATCAGCCTCAGATTATCCCCCAGCCAGGGATTATAGTAGTTTATATAAAAAGAGGGATTGAAACCCAGCCAGCCACCCAGTCGCAATTTTTCATTTCGACCCCGGAAATTATAATGACTGAGTTGTAGGCCGTAGCTGATTTTACTCCAATCGTGTTCATTGATAAAAAGGAGAGGCACCGGGAAAAAGTACCAACTTTCGGTGACCATGATGATTAGATGGTTGCTTTGACCTATTTCCACAACATTGAGTTCTACCCGGTTAAAAAGAAAGAGATTCTGGATGCGGTTTTTAATTATAATCAAATCTGCTTTGTTGAGGGAATCGGGAAGAGTATATGGTATCTCACGCAGGATAACGTTAGCTTTGGTTCGCTTATTACCTATAATCTGTACTTCATCGATTTGGATAGGAAAATTGATACTATCCTGTGCTAGAATCACAGCAGCGTGGAGGAACAAAATAATGGTTATTATGAAATATTTTTGAATCGTCATAGGTAATTATTTATTCGCTTCAATCCATATGGGATTAGTGAGGCAGTAATATATCCGATCACCCTCTTTGCTATATGCCTCCAATCGGATATAGTCGGCATCCGGCTCATGAACTTTGATCCTGCTCTGAAATTCCAACTCTTTTTTTCCGGCGGGTATTCCAATTTTGGTTTCATTTTTTTTAGTCCGGTGACCATAATATAGATTTATTTCTATCCAGTAGCCAAATTCTCTACTGCTTTTACCTTTAAGGACCAGTTGAATATCCCGTGCAGTGGAAATTGTTCCCCCGATGGGTGCGATCTCCTTACCATGCGCCTCAAGTATGGCAATCGGGCCGTTTGAAATAACAGTGCACAGATTTCTGATTCCTTCCATCAGGGCAGGCAGACTGAAATCTTGTAACATCACCGCAGTTCGGGCCTTTCCCATGATGTGATCACGTGAATATACCATGCTTAAAAAAGGGATTGATATCTGCCTGAAACAGTTAAAATTACCGTGAGAATCTGTTCCTGCTGCAATTCCGATTTTTTGACCCTGGAGTAAAAGGTTTTTCCATATCTCTAGTCCCTCCCGAAAAGCGCTTACATCGTGATTGTTAACAATCTGTAAGGCTGTTAGTTTTCTATTCTTACAATCGGAATGATGCCAGATCCCGCGTCGCAGAATGATTCGTTGGGATAGGGGTGGTTTCTCCCGGGGATGGGCAGCAATTGCCAAAGAATCCTGTGATTTTTGAATTAAGAGTTCATCCAGAGAAAGGGTTGGCCGGTTGCTCCACAATTTTTCACCGCTGTCTCCCGTGCCGGGGTAGAATCGTGGATCATTAAGTATCAAACAATGAATATTTTGATTTTTATTATTTCCAACACTGACTTCTTCACCCGGTATAATGAGAAATTTTTCTTGTTGTGACTGGACTTCCGCCACTTCGGTTTTAAAATTTCCCCATTTTTGCAGATCCGGATCATTTTTTATAAAATTATCCGGCAGATCATCCATATCATAGGAATGGTCCGTGAAAGCGATAAAATGCAGACCGGCAGTCTTTGCCGCTTCGCTAGTTGCAGCAAGCGGAGCTCCGAATTCAACCTGGTCCTGGGTATAGTAACTATGGGTATGTAAATCACCCCAATACCATCCTGGGAAGGTGGGTAAATCCGATTCCGAAATATAGATTTCAAATGGTGGATGAAGGGAGTGTTTGTAATTGTCTTGCTTAATAGTATTTATTTTTTGTTGAGGATTGTGATATGTCAGGGATGTACTCACTCGATAGTCTCCTGATCCGGGAAAGAAATCAGGTTTTAGTTGGAAGATTTTTGAGTCAAATTTTTCCCGGATTACTGTTTCCAGATTCTGGTTGAATTGTGAAATAAGATTTCCATGTGAATCCGATATTTCGACATTTAATTCAATCAATTTGATTGGGAATTTATGAGCATCTTTTACGAAAAGAAACAGGGGCACTGATTCATTTAATCTTGCCCGGAATGGAAGATCAAATATGATTTCCGGTTCTTTGTGATATAACCGGCTTGGCAGAAATGGAAATCTGTAATGGATTTCCGCATAAGCCAAAATAGTAAGTGTGATATATAAGAGTATTTGATCTTCTATCATTATTCAAAAATAATTTTTACGATTCACTAAACTTGTTATCCTTGAATGTTTTAAACAGGGATTCGCCATCCCCTCTGATGTCATTCCCACATGCTTTTGGTGGGAATCCATAATGTTTTCGTCCCTGAATGACTGGTTCCCGTCAGTCCCTGACGGGATGACAGGACCTGCAAACTACCATTTTAAGAAAAGTACTAGCTTTCTATACAATCACAAAAATTAATATATTTAAGGAGGGTGGACAAAGGCTTTTCGGAATAATTTCTTCAGGTTAAGAATAGCAAATCAGGCTGTTTTGAGTGTGATCCTAACTAGGGTTCCTGTTGCTCTCTCACTTTCTATTAGAATGGTTCCTCCCATCTGCTCCAACAGTTGTTTGCTGATAGCCAAACCCAGCCCGCTCCCTGAGGCTTTGGTACTATAGAAAGGTTCAAATACTTTTTTAATATCCTCTTTTGATATACCCGCACCATTATCCTGCATTTCCAGAGTGAGCCGGCCGGATTTATCCGGAGAATTAATTATCCGAACGTCTACCTGACCCTTTTCATCTATTGCATCCAGGGCGTTGTGAACCAGATTAAGTAAAACCTGCCTTAATGCGTGCTGGTCGGCCAGTATTTCCGGTAATTTATCATCAAGCTGAATATGAATCCTTGAATCTTGAAACTGATGGGTGAATTCATGAATTGTTTCTTTGAGATCTACTGTCTGAATATCCGGTTTTCTCTGACTTGCAAAGAGCAGAAAATCTTCTACCAGACGGTTTAAGCGGTTAATCTCTTCCGGAATGTAGGTTAACATCTCATCGGAAAGGTCCTGGTATTTTTTTCTCAATATATCAGCTGTCCCTTTCATGATGCTCAGGGGATTTCGAATTTCATGTGCGACGGATGCAGCCATTTGTCCAAGTTGAGCCAGTCGCTCCTGTTCCTTCATCTGATCTTCAGCCTTAAACAGACGCCGGGTGGCAATAATGATTATCATGGAAAACAGTATGAGAATGACTAACCCCGCTGTCCCCAGGTAGACAGTGCCCAGTTCAAAACGTTGCAGAGTTGAGAAAAATTTCAGGGGCGCGTCCACAACCAAGATTGCCACAGGCTCGTCATAATCATTTAGTATGGGTATATAAGCCGATAGAAAATATTGATCGGCGAATTTGTTCAGAATGGGCTCCGGTGTTTCCCCTACACTTGCCTGGCGCAAGAGTGAACTTTGCAGGGGAAAGGTGAAGAGGGTATCTCCAATTGTATAATTAATCCGGAAATCTACCAGCAATCGACCTGTCACATCAATAAGGACGATATTCTCGAGTTCATTATTCACTTTAATATCATACAAGAGTTGTTGATAATACAGAATCGTGGGCGATCTTTCCATCCCGGAAAATATGTTTTCCAGATCATTTCCCAAAATTAAGCGGCTTCCAATCTGACCGGTATTCAGTATTTGTCTTTTTAGTTCTTTGGCCAATTCTGTCTTAAAGCTCTGTAAAAATAACCAGCCGGTAAAGTTGAGACTGGCCAGGACAAGCAGACCAAATCCTATAATCAGATAGATTGATTGCCGAGTAAGAGTCGTCCTAATTTTCATGATCTCCTGGCTTGCCTTTCCTAAAGATATTAAGCCACTCCTGAACTTCACGTTGACTTAATTCTTCTTTGTTTGCAGTATCAGATTTATTAGAAGATCTTTTAATTGACTGATTCCTTCGTAATCTCTTCCAAAACTCCTGAGAGCTGCTGATCTGGGCATGATGATCACTGGCTGTGTTTTGAATTTCACGATCTGAGGAAATGATATGCAGGGACTTGCCGGAGGCTTCTCGACGAACCATATCTTGAATTATCTGATCAGCTTTTTGTTGATCACCTGAGAATATGATCTGTATATTGTGCTGCTGATATTTTTTTGGGATTCCTTTGGGAGAATTCCCATCAAATATTACAACTATTTTTACATTTCTGAGGTGTGGTGTGGAATGAATTATCTTTATGAGATGTTCCCTTCGGCTTTCTAACGTGGGCATTTTTTTAAATAGCTCAGGTGCTGCTTCAATCAGATTATAGCCATCGATAATCAGTACTTTTTGGAGATTTTGAGTCATCGGTTAAAAATAGTGCGGTCTGCCCCGCTAATGCAATCTCATTTTTTAGTACATTAACAGTTAGAACATTAAGTTTCCGAGTATTTTTGAATAAGGGCCTCCATGGCCAATCTGCCGCTCAATACAGCTCCTTCGATGGTTGCCGGCAATCCGGTATCAATCCAATCTCCGGCCAGGTAGAAGTTTTTTAAAGGCGTTTTGGTGGTTGGTCGTAGTGCTAATGATTCGGGAGTTTGCGAAATTGTTGCTCTTTTTTCCTTGATAATCTTATAGGCTATTATATTATGTGTTTTTTTGAGATCAATGTTAAACGATTGGTCCAGCTCTAAACGCACCATTTTGAGAACTTCATCCGGTGAGCATTCTTTGTATTTATCAGCCGCACTACTGACCAGGGCATATCCAAATCGATCAGGTGATTCATCTTTCACAGGATGCCGGAAAATCCATTGAAAGGGTGAAGATACCAGGGCAGTCGGAAATTGACCGGGAAGTGGTTTATCAAGATAAATATTGATGGTCATGATGGGATTATACTCGAACTGATCAAGCTGATCTTTTAGGGGATTCAATTCCGGTAATCCACTATTCTCCAGGATGTTAGAAAGGGCGAAAGGAGGAATTGTACAAATGATAGCGTTAGAAGAAAATGTGCCTTTTTGTGTGACCACGCTTAGGGTAAGATCATCATTTCTCTGGAAATTCTTAACCTGAGTTAACAGGTGAATCTCACTTTCGGACTTCTTCAAATATTTCTCTGCCGGTGTTGCAAAAATATTTGAGAGCCAATCCAGGGGAATTCCCATACCTGATTTCTTACGAGGACCCAGGAATGATCTTAAAATCGCCTGGTAAAGCAGGTGGGCAGAAGCAGATTGTAAGGGCGTATTGAGAATGGAGAGAGCCAGCGGTTTCCACAGAAATTCGGAGATGGCTTGACTCTGCTGACAGGTATTCAGCCAAGATTCAAGTGTCATTTCCTTAAACTCTTCCTTTTTAAGAAGTCCGGCCTTTCGGAATAAATTCCATAAATCGCGCCAGAGAATTCCAGTGACACTATTACGGACCAGTAGGGGAACAAGAAAATGGAAAGGAGAGGGAAGAGGATAAGTTTTGAAATTGTATTCTTTACCGGATTTTCTGATGAAACGCGCCTCGAACTTATTCTGAAAAAATACTTTGTCCAGGCTTCCTATTTTACTGAGTAATTCCCTGGTTTCAGAATATGCAGATGCTAAAATGTGTTGTCCGTTATCCAGGTATTGACCAATATCATGCGCATAAAATGAACGTACCCTGCCACCAAGATGTCGATTTCTATCGATTATTATCGGCTTAAGATGATGGTCCAGAGCATGGGTGGCAGCCGATATTCCGGCGATTCCGGCTCCAATGATTATGACCCTGTTATCCTGATTTCGTGCCATGACAGTCGATGATTACCTTGCTATGTTCAGATGTAATTTAAAGTGAATCATGTAATGAAAAAGTAAATTGATGGACAGGGGAATGACTAATTCAGGTTTATGCTCTCTGTGAATTGATACTAGCCTGATCGTTAAAAAATTTACCACTAAGATCTGATCCGGCATCTGGCGGACTCAAAAACACTAAAATGTAAAGTACTTAGCTGTTTTTAAATAAAAAATGGGAATTGGATTTATTCAAGAATATATGTTTTTTTTAAACTATTAAATTTTTATGACTTTGCATCTTAGTATCCGTCAGTGGCCGGATCCGCCAGCTGGCGTGACCTTGGTGGTAATGAATAATGTAGGCTATATACTGAGAACAGCCTCGGTTATGATTGTTTTAAATGCTATTGATACCTTAACTACTCCGGGTATTTCCGTTTTTTGGTCAAGAACGTTAAAATTGCGCTTTTCCATAATTTTGAGTAGGTGATAATAGATATTTTTCATTATCTGGGATGGGATCATATTACGACGTTCACCTTGTGGAAGCGATGCGGCGGCTTTATGGTAATATAATTTTGCCCGTTCATACTGATGGTGCATGAGTTCATGAAAAGAATCAGTGGCTCTCTTCTTAATGATATCCTGCTCACTTACTCCAAACTTCTCCAGATCCTCCTGTGGCAGATAAACTCTCCCAATTTCGGCGTCAATCCCTACATCTCGCATGATATTGGTCAATTGTAAAGCAATTCCCAAATTTACTGCATATTCTTTAACGCGTTCATCCCGGTATCCAAATATTTCGATACTCATCAGACCAACCACTGATGCCACCCGGTAGCAATAATTGAGTAAATCATCGATCGAGCCAAACCGGACATGTGTAAGATCCATCCGTACCCCGTTAATCAATTCAAGAAAATACTCCAGTGGAATTCGGAATTTCTGTGAAATTTTCCAGACCTTATCAAAGCGTGTATGACTTTGGAAATTAAATTGCCGGAAGAGTTCCTGTTCCCAATAGTCCAATGTCTTTTGTTTTTTCCGGGATGATCCAATGCTGTCAGCGATATCATCCGCTTGGCGACAGAAGGAATAAAGGGTATAGATTGCCTCGCGTTTTTCACGCGGCAACAACGAAAAAGCGTAATAAAAATTAGTTTTACTCTGCTGTGTGATTGTTTTTTCTTTGCTCATGATCTAGTCTTATAAGATATTTGTTAGTGCCAGTTTTATCCAGTCCCCTTTTGAAAGGACAGGTCTCCAGTATAATAGATCTGCTTTACGCTGCTCCGTTTTTCGTAAGATCTCCTGTCCACCTGCTATGGTCAATTTTAACTTCCATTTTAATCGGCCCTGAACCATCTTTAGCAGGGGAGAACCCTGCTCAAAATATTGTTTTGTTAATTGTATAAGCTCCTGCATCATATCAACGAATTCTGGTGACGATTGTTTCTTTAAAATAGCAGTTTCCGTCTGATGATAGCGAATAAGCATTTCAGTTGGAATATATATTTTATCTTTTTTTAAGTCAATGGAAATATCCTGCCAAAAGTTTGTGAGTTGCAATCCGGTTGTAATCTGATCTGCATATAACATCATCTCCTCAGATCGATATTCGAATAACCACAATACCAGACGGCCCACTGGATTTGCTGAAAAGACGCAATATGACTCCAGTTCCTCAATAGATTTAAACCTGTTTTTATCAAGATCGAGTTTGAATGCTGCCAGAAGATCATCCAGCCATTGCACCGGAAGTTCAAATTCTCTGATGGTATTTGCCAGGGCAAAAAAAATAGGATTTTCAGGTTCATTTTGAGTGCAACTCAGTAATTGAGCTCTCCAGTCTTCCAGCTTATTAAGATCCTGCATTTCATCAGCAAAATCATCGGCAGTTCTTGCAAATGCATAAATTGCAGCGATATGTTTGCGAAGATGTGCAGGAATGAGGAAGGATGCTACCGGAAAATTTTCATAATGGTTGCGGGTGATCTGTATACATTGGTCATAAGCAGATTGAACATTCATAGGGTACTTTGGATTAAATCAGAGGATTAAATATTATAATTACCTTAGTTAATTATCTAATAAACAGCTTAAAATATTGCGAAATGAAATTGACTTTTTACATAAAGGTT
>CBDUVK010000111.1:0-8628 GCA_965370645.1 uncultured bacterium | reverse complement strand
CATATTGCTTATAACGCTCTCTAAACAATCAAAGGCCGCAGTTCCTTAACAATCTTACGCAACTCCAGGCGCACAAATCCCACATTGAGGTCCGCTTCTCCGGTAACCGTTACCCAGGCGTCTTTCTCAGGTACTTTAATGGTAAGCAGAATCCGGTCGGCAAAATGTATCTCGCTAAAATGAGCCGGTTTTGATTTGAGGTTCTCTGTTAAACGCTTGAGATCATTGTAAAATGACGAGATATGATTGGCCAGATCGGCAGCCTCATGTTTACCTTTCTCGCTAAATGGCAGGAAGGTCATGGGAAATCCGGCCCGGTTATGGATCAGCACCAAATCGCATCCACGGCTGTTTTGAATGGCTTTCAGCAAATTCTGCATGTCACGGATGCGGCGGCGTTTTTCCTTTTCTTTCTGTTCAATGACTTTATCGGATGTTTCATCCACCTGCCGCATGGCCTCCAACAACAGGCTCTGCCAGCCTTTGTCGATGGATTCCAGGGTTGCCTTTACATTGCGTTTTACTGTAAATTCTCCACCGGCCCAACCCATGATGTGATAGAAAGCCGCCTCACCGCTCAGATGATTGGTCTCAGCATGAACAATATTGCCATTGTCAAAAAAGATCTTACCGCTCTCGTGGTCATGTTTTACCTCCAGGGCGGAGGTCAAACGGCCCAGACAGTTCAGCTGGATGATGTCGCTCAGTTGAAAATCCGACACACTTCCGTTAAATCCCTTATCCTGGCTCAGTCCCTCCAGTATAACAGTGCGTAATTCATTGATTTCAAAGGGCTTTTCGATATATCTGAAGCAGCCTCCCTGATTGGCCTCCCGTTTAACATCGTCCGATCCGTAAGCAGTCATAATAACAACCCGGGTCTGGGGATAGCGATCCTTGATCTGCACCAGCAACTCCAGTCCGGATACTTCCGGCATGCGTACATCGGTAATCACCAGATTCACCGGAAGCTGGTTCATTACCTCAATGGCTTCACTGCCCGAGTTGACACAAACCAGCTGAAACTTGTCACTATCTTTGGATAATTTTTTACTGAGAGTCCAGGTTAAGTCTTCTTCATCATCAACAATTAAAACCCGTTTCTGAATTGACGCCATTGTAGATATTCTCCTTGTTGCACTCCATATAATCGCAGAAGTCCCTGTTTTCTTTAGACAAAAGACCAGAATGTCTTTAGCACGCCGAAAAACAAGCCGGAAATGCTCTGAGAAATAGCTTTACAGGAAACGAAAGTTAAAAAATACCGGGACAAAAACCAAATTTTGCGATCAGAGTGATAGTTACATCAACTTTTGGATATCATCTACTTTATCGAAATTTTCCCAGGTGAATCCGTTCTCTTCCCGTCCAAAATGCCCGTAAGCGGCGGTATGCTCAAATCGAGGTTTCAAGAGATCCAGGCCGCTGATAATCCCTCTGGGAGAAAGGTCAAAAACATTAGCGATGATATCAACAATCTTTTCCTCAGGCATTTTACCGGTTCCGAAAGTGTCGACCATTACCGAGATCGGTTGGTGATGCCCGATCACGTAGGCCAGCTGGACCTCCAGCTTGGCAGCGATACCGGCAGCCACCAGGTTTTTTGCCACGTAGCGGCCAGCATAACTGGCAGAGCGGTCCACTTTTGAGGGATCCTTCCCGGAAAAACAGCCACCACCATGGCGTCCCATTCCTCCATAAGTATCCACGATGATTTTACGGCCGGTAAGACCGGTATCTGAATAAGGCCCTCCTATAGTCCAGGCGCCGGTGCCGTTGGTGATGTAACTTGCCTCGGTTTTCTCGAATGGAAGGTCGTATTCCTCGATCAACGGTTTCACAATGTTCTGATATACCTGTTCAGCCACCTCTTCACGTGAGACATCCGGAAAATGCGGTACCGCCACTACAATCTTTTCAATCCGTGCCGGTTTCCCATTCTCATAATGCACAGTAACCTGCGACTTTCCGTCAGGTCTGAGAAAGGAAAGGGACTGATCCAGACGCGCCTCGTCCATACCACGCACAATCGCATGAGCCATGGTTATCGGTAAAGGCATATATTGGGGTGTTTCATCAATTGCAAAGCCAAACATCATCCCCTGATCTCCGGCTCCGCCGGTATCAACCCCCTGGGCAATTTCCGGTGATTGATTGTGTATCTTGGAGATAATTTCGCATTTATCGTCAAACTTTAATTCGGGATCTGTATAGCCAATTCTACGAATGGTGTTTCGGGCGATTCCAACATAGTCGATTTCCGCATTATCCGGGATCTTTACTTCCCCCGCCAGAATAGTGGTGTTCTCAGTAACCAGGGTCTCCACCGCCGCTCTGTTGCGCGATGTTTCTCCACCGATTTTAAAAATAGAATCGACAATCGCATCGGAAACTGCATCAGCCAATTTATCGGGATGCCCGGCGGATACAGATTCAGATGTGAATAGAAATGATTTTGCCACTACAGTTCCTCCAGATTTAATTAAAAACAAAAACCGGCCAAAAAGCCGGCGACTATTTTAGTTTGTCAGTTCGCTTTTTAGCTACTTATTTTAGGTGGCTGCAATATGCTGCAAATCACCACACATTTATAATAGAACACAGATGACACGGATGAAGCGGATGATCACGGATACAATAAAACCAGCAACAAGATCAGGAACTAATTTGGTTATTATTGAATAATTTTATTATACTGTTTAATAAATGCCTTTAAAACCATCCTCGTCATATTGATAATCAGACAATAATGTTCTATGACACAGCAATTTACCTTTGAATATTTACTGTTACAAAGCTCAATATATTTCAATTTTTCAACATCGAGCTTGATCCAGATCAAACTGGCGTCCGGATAAAATTAAACGGGTTTCTCCTCCTTGGGACCACGAGTCATCAGATCCCGTACCGCTTCATGCGGATTCTTATTGTTGAAAAGTACTTCATAGACTTCCCGGGAAATAGGAGTATCTACCGGAAATTTTTCCTTCAGCTGATGAACAGAACGCGTGGTTTTTACACCCTCTGCCACCATTACCATCTCATCCAGCACCTGCTGCAGGCTTCTCCCCTTTCCAATCTCCTCGCCTACGTAACGGTTCCGACTATGCTTACTCATACAGGTTACAATCAGATCTCCCATGCCTGACAGGCCGGAAAAAGTTTCAACCTGCGCACCCATGGAAACACCCAACCGGGTCATTTCCACCAGGGCACGGGTCATAAGTGCTGCCTTGGTATTATCACCAAAACCAGCCCCATCGGCAATCCCCGCAGCTATCGCAATAACGTTTTTTAACGATCCACCCAATTCAACTCCGATGATGTCTTCACTGGAATAGACCCGGAATGTATCGGTGCGGAATATTTCCCGCACCTGTCGGGCAGTGTCCAGATCGGCAGCACCGGAAACCACTGCAGTTGCTACCCCACGACTGACCTCTTCGGCATGACTCGGTCCGGAGAGCGTTGCTACCTGGGATTCCCCTACCTTTGCAACCTGCATCATAACCTCAGACATGCGAAGCAGGGAATCATTTTCGATTCCCTTAGATGCATTGATCAGCAGTTTATTTCTCATATCGACGTTCTTCACCACCTGCTGCAATACCCCCCTGACTGCATGTGAAGGTACCACCAGCAGAAGGGAATCTGCGAAATGAAATGCACCCTCCAGATTATCGGTCAACTCCAGCGATTCCGGCAGGGTTATACCGGGAAGATATTTCTCATTGACCCTATCTTTCAACATGAGTTGGTATTGATCGGATTCATACACATAAAGGACCGTTTGATGTCCCTTATCTGCCAGTAGATTGGCCAGGGTGGTTCCCCAGCTACCGGCGCCAATAACTGATATTCGGGTTGGTTTTTGTCCATTCATATTTAATCCAATATTTCTTCTACGGTTTTACCAGTCAGGATCCGTAAAATTTCCTGATATTTTTTTGATGTATTATTTACAATCTTATCCGGTAAAGGCGGCGGCGGTGGTGTTTTGTCCCAATCCAAAGTTTCCAGATAATCCCTCAGATATTGCTTATCCAAACTGGCTTGATTTCTCCCGGATTCATAATCTGCCGCCGGCCAGAAACGGGATGAATCCGGTGTGAGCACCTCATCAATCAGGATAATCTGGTCATCAAGGGTACCAAATTCAAACTTGGTATCCGCGATAATAATCCCCTTGGTTTGCGCCTCCTGGAAACCGGCCTGGTAAATAGCCAGACTGATCACCTTCAATTTACGGCTAAGCTCATCGCCGACCGTCTTTTGCATCTCTTCAAAAGTTATATTAATATCGTGACCACTGGTGGCTTTGGTACTGGGAGTGAACAGAGGCACCGGCAATTTGGAAGAATTTTGCAGATCATCCGGTAGTTGATATCCAAATAGATTAGTAGTATTCCGGTATTCCTTCCAGGCAGATCCGGACAGATAACCTCTGACGATGCATTCCACCTGTACAGGATCAGTTTTTCTGACCAGCATCGATCTTCCTTTAAGCAAGGTCTCATACCTGTTAAAAGGTTCCGGATACTCGGCCACGTTATCGGTAATAAAGTGATTTTCCACAATGTTCTTAGTAACATCGAACCAGTATTTTGAAATCTGGCTCAAAACCAGACCTTTATGGGGAATTCCCGAATCCATCACTACATCGAAGGCCGAAATTCGGTCGGTCGTTACAAACAACAGGTGCTTCCCGGCATCATAGATATCACGTACTTTTCCGCGGTTCAGGAGTTTTACCGCAGGAATATCCGTTTTTATGATAACTTCTGTCATACTTTTCACTTTCAGCTTTATTTCTTGAATGAAATTTTACTTTCGGTACCTCTTACCAGCCTGGTGATATTGCTGCGATGAGTGAATATAATTAATACCGGAATAGAAATCCCAAAAATCAAGAGGGTGGTCGAAACCGGTTGAGCCAGTATTAATTTTTGAAGCAGGAGATAGGTTGGAATAGTAATTGACGCCAGGATAGAACCCAGTGATACATATCTGGTGAGATAAACCGTAATAACAAAAACCATGATAGCCACCAGGACTGCATAGGGGATAATCCCCAAAATCATCCCGGCACCGGTTCCAACCCCTTTCCCCCCTTTAAATCCTGCAAAAATCGTCCAAATGTGTCCAAATACTGCTGACAGGCCGGCAATAATTTGCAGCAATTCCGGTTCCATAGGAACGGCACCCAGGGCCAGGTGATATACCAGGGTGGTGGCAACGACCCCTTTCGCAATATCAATAAGCATCACAATCAGGCCGGATTTCCATCCCAGTACCCTAAATACATTAGTCGCTCCGGCATTTCCACTGCCGTGTTCCCGAATATCCATCCCACGGGTCAGCTTTCCATAGATGATAGCTGTCGGAACAGAACCAACCAGATAACTGATTAAAATCATGACCAAAAAATTAAGCACTGGACATCCTTCAAGACAAAATTAAGAATAGCGGGTTTAAAGATAATATCAATCGTGGCGTCATCCAAACGGAATAGCGAGCGCCAGCATCAAATCACGCCTGGTACGGCTGATTTGATGACCAAAACGGCTAAAACTGATGTCAATCTACTTCGTCTTGCGCATATAATAATCGAGAATGAGGGTATTCAGCATTTCTTTTAAGTTGAAATCTTCAACCCTTACCAGATCCACATATTTACCGGTTCTGGTCCGTTCCGATGGCATTCCTACAAACAGACCATTATCCCCATCAATCACTTTAAAACCTTTGATAATAAAACCTTCTGAGGTGCGGATGTCGATACTGGCACGAATTTTTCCCGCATTCAATTGACGAATACCTACAACTTCCATAATAAATCCTCTGATCTAAATAATACCAAGGTTACTGGCAAGCAGCCAGCCCGATTTCCCATCCGGGAGACTGATTTTTACCCATTCCGCACGTAGCTCGTCCAGGTACACTTTTACACCTTCATGAAGTATAAAGACATCGGTACTGCTCTCATCCGGTGCACTCATCACGGTGATAGTGGATACCAGTACTACCGCATGGCGGTGATTTACAAATGACCGGGACTGATTTATCATAACATAGGACCAGAAAATTGTGATTAGACCGCTAATAACGACTGCTGTGAGAGCCCAGAATCGTAATCTGTCTCGCTTGATGAACAGCCATAGTACAAGAAGAAGCAGAGTTATTGCAAATAGTACGGCAACCAGACGTGTTAACTGAGAAATGGAGTAATAATTGAGAAGAGAATTCCACCACTGGAACAGAAAAAACTGTGGGGGCAATTCAAGACGGTCAATCACTTTCAAATTGGCCAGATCCAGATTGTAGAGAATATCCTGATCATTGGGATCCAATTTGAGTGCTTTCTCATAATAAAGTATAGCCTGACCAACATCATCCAATCGATAATAACAGTTCCCCAAATTATAATAGATCTCTTTGCTTTCGAACCCCTGTGATAATATCTGCTGATAAAGCCCTGCAGCCTCTTCAAACTGCTCATTCTGATAAAATCCGTTCGCTTGGGGAAACAGGGTTTCCGCCTCCTGGGCAAAGATTGGCATGCCTACCAACATGATGAAAATTAAACTTGTATATAAAATTACTCTCAAAATCGTATCAATCCTTCTCTAGTTAATTCTTCTGCAGGGTTAGATTAATCACCGCTGCAGCACCGGTATGAAACAAACCCTCATTTAACTCCAGCACGGTTTCTTCCAGATCCAGGATTTGGGCATTCTGAAAATCCTGCTGTAACATATCTGCGGTATACAGCATTTCCGGAGATTTAGGTCCAGCCGTACCGTATTTCAGCTGATCAGTGTGAAATAACTGCATAATGATAATACCACCGGATTTCAGGGATTGCAGCATCGAACAATGGACCTGGGAACGAATGGCCGGCGGCAGATGAAGAAAGATGGCTAATACCGCATCGAAGTAATCTACCGGCCAGTGCCACATTGCCAGATCTGCGCAGATTAATTTCAGGTTCAGGTTTTTTCTCTTAGCCTCCATGCTTGCTTTATTTAAGCCCACCTTTGAATAATCAACCATCCAGACTTCATACTTCTTTTCTGAAAGCCAGAGAGCATTTCGCCCCTCACCCTCTCCAACTGCCAGTATTTTCATCCCAGGTTTAAAGAGGTAGGACTTTTGCGCCAGATAGTCGTTGGGTTTATCACCATAGGCAGATGGATTGTTACGGTAACGGGTATCCCAAAATTCCGGATTCATCGAAAATCTCTATTTATGGTATTAAAAATGTTTTTCCAGTTGGATCAGCAAATTTTCTGCAAGTTTATAAAAATCATGCATTTCCGTACTGGCGGCACTTCCCGGTGCAAATCGCCTGAAATCCGCTTCATCCAGGCATTTAAGAACCTCATTATTCAATTCCCCACTTATGGCGGATTCTTTTAGTAATTCTTCAATATCTGCCCTGACCAATCCCGCAGCCGGTCGATTGGTTTTATCGGCCAGATATCCGACCAGCCCACTGGTTACCGCTGCATAAAATTCAGCCGCATGTTGCTGCCGAAGGTGATTTTTTGCCTCATTCAGTCTTTTTTGGGCCATCTTTTGCGCTTTGCGACTCCGGGCATACTCAATATTGGTGGACATTTTCTCCAAATGATTGCGGTAAAGAAATGCAGATCCCAGGATAATGACTGGAAAAATAAGGGAGAGATAAAACCAACCGCTGCGGTAGGGTATTTGGCCCACGGGTCTCAAGTCCGATATTTTGTCTTTAATGAAACGAATATCCTGACCAAGTAGTTGGATCTCTTCTTTGGAAAAGACCGATCCGCTTCCCGGTGTGTGAGCCAGATCTTTTCCTTTGCCCACTTCGATGCTGTATTCAGGAATTTTAAGACTTTTGTAAATCCTTGCCCGGGGATCGAAATAAGAAATATTGGCTGCTTTAAGTACTTGTCTACCAGATACACGGGGAATCAGGACATATTCAAACTCTTTGATGCTGGAAATACGGGAGCCTTTTTTATTAACGGATTCAGAGACCTTGGGATCAAAAACCTCAAAATCCGGGGAAAATTCCAGGGGCAGGTTATTCATATATTTGAGAAGTCCGGCCCCGGATACTTTTATCTTATAGGACACCGCCTCATTGGTCAGAACAGCCTTTTTATCCAGCGAGGTTTGTATCTGAAAATTTCCCACCAAACCGCTATAGTTAGCCGGTTTACCCTGGGTTGGAAGAGGCAGTACGTTTAACTCCAGGCTTCCCGAACTGATTTTTTTCTTTACTACCTGATTGAATGGATCGCTGAAAAAATCGTCAAAAAGACTACGCGGACTGCGCTGTTTTTTGCGCTGCACCACAACATCCACGATCATTTCCAGGGGAGTAACCGTGATTTTGCCCGCTTTGGAGGGAAAAACAGCAGTCTTGCGGATCTCTGCCACATTAAAGCGCATCCCCTGAATGGTTTCGGTATAGACAGAGGGCCTGCGGGGCAGCGGGTACTCCTCAACCCAGCAACCCACTGCTGTCGGTAATCGAGAAAACTCATTATTGGATATATTGGCCCGGAAATATATTTTATATTGTAAAGTTACCTCTTCATTAACATAGACAGTTTTTTTAGATGGAATAAGCTTTAAAAATAC
>CBDUVK010000110.1:0-8632 GCA_965370645.1 uncultured bacterium | reverse complement strand
CCAGGGCCAGTTCCAGTGCAATACGCATCAGGTTTAAGCAATACATCGCCATCCAGCTGGTGGCATCTGACTGTTCAATATGACCACCGGTCGGCAATTCCGAACTGCGATCAAAAACCCCAATATTGTCCAATCCAAGAAATCCACCTTGAAAAATATTATGCCCCTCTTCATCCTTGCGATTAACCCACCAGGTGAAATTAAGGAGTAACTTATGAAATACCCGTTCCAGGAATTCAATGTCTCCCTTCCCACGATTCATTTTTTGATCAATCTTATAAACTCGCCAGGCTGCCCAGCCATGGACCGGGGGATTCACATCCCCCAATTCCCATTCATAGGCAGGAATCTGTCCATTGGGATGCATATACCACTCCCGGGTGAGCATAACAAGCTGATTTTTAGCAAAATCCGGGTCAACCATCGCTAAAGGAATACAATGAAATGCAGAATCCCAGGCTGCATACCAGGGATACTCCCATTTATCCGGCATGGAAATGATATCAGAATTATTCAGATGTTGCCAATCGACATTACGACCCTGCCAGCGCTCTGCAGGTGGCTTTGGCTTTACTTGATCGCCCTGAAGCCATTGCGATACGTTATAATAGTAAAATTGTTTTGTCCAGAGCATCCCAGCAAGAGCTTGGCGCTGCACCTCCCTGGCATCTTTATCCTGAATCCCATTTTGTAATTCTCTATAAAATTTATCGGAATCCCTGATTCGGGAGCGAAACGTTTTTTCAAAATTCAAGAACGGGGAAGCCTTTACCTGGTTACTTAAACGTAAAAATATCTGAGACGATTTGCCTGCGGATATTGAAAGGCGATACCGTACAGCTGCTTTGGTACCTCTTTTATCAGGATTCACGGCATCCTTTACACCACCCACTACATAATCATTTATCCCGTCTTTGTAATATCCTGAGATCTTTGCCGTATGATAAAGTTTGGGTAAATTGGTTTCATTTTCGCAGAATAACAATTCTGATTCTTGATGACAGTATAAATACATTTTGCCCAAATCGGGGTGCTCTATTTCGATCGTATTTGAATTTTTTTCTGACATTTGAGGTTTGGTATCGATGGACTGCCAGGACCAAATATTCCTGAACCAGATCTGGGGCAACAGTTGGATGTTGGAATCTTCCGGGCCTCGGTTATGAACTGTGATTCGTAGTAAAATATCTGCAGGAGATGCTTTTGCATATTCAATGAACACATCAAAATATCGATCCTCATCAAATATCCCGGTATCGATAAGTTCAAATTCCGGTTCATTTTTACCCCGTTCTCTGTTTTCCTTAATCAACTTTTGGTATGGGAATTCCTGTTGGGGATATTTATAAAGCATTTTCATGTAGGAATGAGTGGGTGTGCTGTCCAGATAATAATAATATTCCTTTACATCTTCCCCATGATTCCCTTCCCTGCCAGTTAATCCATAAAGTCGTTCTTTAAGAATGGGGTCCTTCTCATTCCATAGTGCTACCGAAAAACACAAACTTTGCTTGTCATCACTTAATCCTCCAATTCCCTCTTCTCCCCAGCGATAAGAATAACTGCGGGCTGCATCATGGGACACATATTCCCAGGCTTCCCCATCCGGACTATAATCCTCCCGAACTGTCCCCCATTGTCGTTCAGTGAGATAAGGCCCCCACATTTTCCATGGTATTCCATTTTTTCCAAATTCTTCTAATCTCTTCTGTTCTGTATTCATTGACTTCTCCAGTTCCGGTAATTTTGAGCACAAATACTCTCAACTCAATTTGACGGGTGCTATTCAACAACCTGATTCAGAATTTTAAAGTTAAACACAAAAGCACATAGACTACCGTGCCAATTTAGAATAAATAAGTTAGAATATATTGTGGGGGAGAAACCGTAAGCTTTATTACTTACTTAGGAATATTTTGCATTGATTCTAAGACGAGGGTATTCAAAAAAAGCTATTTCAGGGGCACTCTCAACAATTTTACCTCATCAATCCATACTGTACCGGTACCGTTTACCGCCAGATTCAGCTTCACATTATCCGGTTTTTCTCCCTTTTGCAGCATAAAAGGTGCCTCATGAGAGGACCAGTCATTATCGCCGGAAAGTTTTGAATGGAGCGTTCGCGAGAAGAAATCTCCTTTTCCCGGAAAGTGGCACCACATTTCAAGGTAAGCATCACCTTGCAGTCCCGCAGTCTTCAACTTTGCCTGGTAGATAATTCGGCAATTATCTATTTCCAGGCTACCCGTTTCGTATAGTTTTACAACCATGGGCTCCGTTGCGACAATCTTAATAGATCCTGTTCCCTCCGTAAAAATAGTGCTGTCTGTGGTCACCCGGGAAAGATTTATAATATTACTCAGATCGTCGGCGGAGTAAAATTTTAACTCCCGAATCGTCTCAGGTTGTTCTTTAGAACAACCAAGCGGAATAAACTGGGTAATAACAATTATCACGAAAATAAAATATGCCAGGCGCATGGTACCCCCAGGGATTTTTGAATTGATTAATTTAGCTTTTAATGTATATGTTGATTGTTTAAAACCAAAGCAAAATGCACACAAAATACAATTCAACTCAATCTGTTATTGCGAGGACGAAGCACTCATACTTTAATCTTTGTTTAATAGAGACACTGATTTTGAGTGCTCAGACCGATTAGATAATGAAATAAAAAAGATTCTTCGTCGTCCACCAGTTGGCAAACCCCTCAGAATGACACCTAACTTTCCTTATTAAAAATGTCATCTCTACTCTAAAATATCTAATTAAAACCGCAGCGACAGGCAGCTCAATCCGCCATCAATCTTTCGGAATTCAGACATGTCCAGTTCTATCACCGGAAAACCTGCCTTCTGAATCATCCGGGAAGTATTTGGATATCCCTGAGCTACCAACACAGTGCCGTTTAGCCAGAGACAATTGGCCGCATAGGATTCGGATGGGCTGATCTTAATCTGCTTAAATTTCCTGAACACCGGATGATCGATAAATTTTCCCGTGGTAACGAGATAACCATTTTCAAGGTAAGCCAGGCCAGACTTCAGATGAAGCATCTTCTCAATCGGAACCGTAGATGCCTGAAAATCATAACGTTTTAGAACAGCAAGCATCTGGCGCGCCCCCTCAGCATTGGTCCGGCTGGAAAGTCCGACATGAAAATGATCTTCAATCCGGAGAATATCCCCCGCATCAAGCGTACCGGGTGCCTGGATATGTTCAATTTTCTGAAAGTAACGCACTACAACTTCTTCGATGGCTGCAACTTCACCTTGCCGGGATGGGGCACCGGGCCGTGTCATTACTGCGCAATACGGGGTAAGTAAAGCTGTATCTTCCACAAAGGTAGAATCAGGATAATGGTTATCCGGTTCAAGAACAACAACCTCCAGACCACATTGCCGCAGGGCTTCCACGTATTGTGTATGCTGATCCAAAGCCTTAGAAAAATCAGGCTTTCCCAGATTTGAGCTGCTCAATGCATTAGAGATATTTTCGCATGGCAGTCTGACAATAGCCCTCTGAAGGGATAAAGTTGAAATCTGTCTAAGAAAGATAGGCATTTTTTACAGCTCGTAACGTTTATTCCAGATCTCTCTCTGCCGGACCGTCGTATTCCGCCTGCGTGAAATCGATGCGGCGCATGGGACGGTAGCGGGTTTTCTCTTCGTTGATATGGGCAAGAAGTCCGGGCAGGCGAGCCATGATGAAAAAAGCATTGGCCAGTTCGCTGGGCAGATCAATTTCGCACAGAACCGCCGCAATGGCACCATCCACATTAATGGGGAGATTCTTGCCGGCCAGATCCAGAAGCGCCTTCCTGATAGCCTGACACATTTCAATGTACGGGCCTGACAGTCCATATTCAGCTGCCAGATCGAAAAGTTTTTTGGTGCGAGGATCGTCGGTATGGACACGATGACCATAACCCATGATTTTCTTCTTATCTTCCAGATAACTGCCCACTATTTTACGGGCCGCTTCATCAGCACCAATTTTTTCTTCCTTCATCAAACGGACCGCCGTCTGCAGAATCCGCATCGATTTCTCAATGGCCCCGCCATGAAATTCATTGATTGCCAGGATACCCGATGCAATCGCCGCATTCAGGGTGGCGCCTGTGGAAGCAACCGTGACCGCCGCCTGGCAGGATGGCGGCGTTACGCCATGATCCACGCTGGATACCAGAATGGCATCAATCATCTGGCCCACATTTTTTGATGGAAGTTCCCCTTTAATCAGTAGATAGACCATCTGGGGATAGGTAAGTTTACCCATCAGATCTTCCAGACGGTAACCCCGGACCAGAATTTTGTTTGGTTCGATTTTAGTAATGGCAGTTTGCCAGCTTTCTCCACTCATAGGTAACTCCTCTCAAATCTCTTTATTTTTTGATCATTAAATAGAATGCGGATGACACGGATGCGGCGGATTTTCGCTGATTACCAAAAAAATTCTTTTGAATCTAAATTTAATAAATTTATGAGTTTAAAACAAAATCCGCGGTTATCCGTGCTTTTTCCGCGTCATCCGTGTTCTATTAAAATCAATGAAGTTGCTTCAGAACTTCCAAGGTGGCCTTCGGGATATCCTGAAATTCTTCCACCACCATGGCACCGGCCTGCTTTAGCATTTTCACTTTTCCTTCGTAAGTCCCCCGGTTTCCCTCAATAATGGCACCGGCGTGGGAGAACCGCGTTCCTTTCTGGGCTGCCCGGCCACCAATGTACGCTACCACCGGTTTGGTCACTTTTCCTTCTGAAATTAATTCTGCCACCTTCTCTTCCTGTGAGGTTCCGATCTCTCCAAACATGACGATGACTTCGGTATCGGGATCATCCTGAAATTTTTTCACTACTTCAGGGTGGGGAAGTCCGACCAGTGCGTCGCCACCCACATGGATAATGGTACTCAATCCTATACCTTCTTTACTCAGGTAGTAGGCCAGGGAGGAGGTCATACCACCAGAGCGGGAGGTAACCCCCACTTTTCCCGGTTTAAACCAGGCCTGGGCAGATTTGGCTTTTCCTCCCATCATTCCCACCACGGCTTTTCCGGGACTGAGTAATCCCAGAGTATTCGGACCTACAAAATCAGCTCCTCTCTCGCGGGCATAATAATGGACTTCCAACACATCATATATGGGAACGCGGTCCGGTACCAGAACTGCCAGCTTGATGCCCGCATCGAATGCTTCCAGCGCGGCATCCTTAACCAGGGGGGCAGGAACGAAGATGACCGTAACATCCAGAGCACCCAGTTTATCCGCAGCTTCCTGAACCGTGTCGAATACCGGCAGACCGTGAACTTCCTGATCACCCCGTCCGGGGGTAACGCCACCCAGAACCTGAGTTCCATAATCCAGCATCAAGCGGGTGCGTGTCATCCCCTCGCGCCCGGTGATTCCCTGGATGATAACCTTTTTATGTTGATCGATCAAAATAGACATGTTCGGATTCTCCTCAATTATAGCAGCCCGGATTTTTTGCGATATTCTTCCAATCCCTCAATGGGAAGTTCCACAGATCCTCCTTTATTGCCGTGGAAATAACACTCTACCTCACAGGCCAGGCATTCGGTACATTTTCCCTTCTTTGCCTCCTCCGGGGAAATATTGAGAACAGGTTTTTTATCCTCTAGCTTCAGAATCTGAGGCACACATTTCTCAATACAGATTTTACTTTCACATTTCAGACAAAGGTCGTAATCGTAGGTTACTTTTCCGGTAATCGTCTCAAATGAATAGCTATTATTTGAAATTTCTGGGGGCGCAGGCTTTTTAACGTTTTTCGGGGTACATGTTTTCATCAATTCATCGAAGCGCTGGGCACAAAATTCCACCGAGTCATCCTTCTTATAGCCTTCCACAGAGGCCGGGAGATCCTGGGTGTATTCAGTTAAAATTTGAACTGCCAGATCTTCTGAATTTCCCCCCAGGCGTATAACCACCGGCATATTGATCCAGGCTTCCCGGAATGCCTTGACCAATCCCCGCGCCGAATGGAACTGTTCCTGGGAAGCTACACCGGAACCGGATCCGAAATAACCGAAGATGTTTTTCTGAGAGAGAATTATTTTTGCCGCACGATATACTTTTGAAGCAGGGGGATTTCCGGAGGTATCACAGAAATTAGCTATTTTATATCCCCGGCGCTGTACGGCATCCATACTCATCATCGAACCACCGCCACCGGCACCATGAAAACCAACATAGTTATCTTCCGGACCGAATCCTTGTGCCATTTGAATGAAATAAAAGGTGCCGCGATAATCATTCTTCTCTACCTCATAGGCGATCTTGTCCAGGTCACTGGGCGGACGGTTGAATTCACGGGCGATCTCTATGCCCAATTCCGGATGACGATACACCGCATAATCATCGATAATGACCCGGCAATCAGCTGCCAGAAACTGGCCATCCGATGTACGGACAATGGGATTGATTTCAGCAGAGCGCGCATCATACTGGCGGGCCAGTTTCCAGAGCTTTATCAGCATCGCCGATAGTTTCAGCTGCTCTTTGCCCTTTATGCCAACCTGCCGGAGAAGATTACGGGCTTGATATTCCTTAAATCCTTTGATGACATCAATAGTATGGAAAGCAACTTTATCGGGATTTTCCTGCACAATTTCCTCCACCCCGGTACCTCCCACAGCGCTGAACATCATCACCGGCGCTCGTTCTGCATCACTTATAATCAGGCTGGCAAAGTATTCCTGTTCAATCTCTATCTTTTTCTCAACGAGAATTCTATCGATGATAAAATTATTGACTTCTCTTCCAAAAAGATCTTGCGCTTTTGAAACAGCATCCTGGGGATCGGAGGCAAACTGGATCAATCCCTTGGCAAAGCGGCCGGTGGTCCAGGCCTGAGCTTTCAATACCACTTCTCCCCGCAGTTCGGTAACAATTTTCTGCACTTCTTCTGCATTTGTTGCCAGCTGTCCTTCGGGAACAGGTATTCCCAGATCTTCCAGCAGTCGCTTTCCCTGATATTCATGCAAACGGGCCATGCACACCTCTATTTTTAAATCATTTCAATTTAAGACGGAAATCATCAATCCGGACATTTAGAAATCCCAGTACTTTAGCCGGGATGAAATTAATAACAGAAGCTATCTTCAAAAAATTCACATTTTTTTGCGCAACAAGTTAAAAATTTATCAATATCGCTTGCAACATAATTTTCATTTGTCAAAGGAAATAACAGGTTGTACTCATTCACACTCAATCCCAGGGGTTGTATTCTTTTGGGAAATATTGTAGATTCCATCCATCAATTAATATATTTAGAAAAACAATTCATATTTATTTTTATAAAATAGAGTTCAATGTCATTCTGAGTTAAAAATGGGCTAAAGCCCCACTTTTGGTGAATTTCTTCCCCCCCGAGCTGAAGCTCGGGGCAATTGAAAATAATTACTCAAAATATTCAAGTCAATTGCCCCGATTTTTAAATCGGGGTAAGAAAATCCTCACCCTTTTTTTGGCACTTTAGTGCTAAGTTAAAAATTTGCAACCGCCTCTTTGCCGGGATCAGAATGACATGCTAAATTTTGCCCTATTCAGAAGCTTCCTTTTAATTTGAAGGCCTTGAATGCAATACCTGATCGACAATTTAGATTCGCATGATCCGGCAGTCAATCTGGCGCTGGAAGAATATGCGGTCAGGCATGTAGATATTTCACACGATTATTGTCTTCTCTACCTTAATCAACCGTGCATTGTGGTCGGACGGCACCAAAATACTTTTGAGGAAATTAATTATCCCTATGTGCTAAAAAACAATATCCCGGTTTACCGTCGAATTTCGGGTGGGGGAACCGTCTATCACGATTCCGGTAATCTCAGTTTCAGCTTCATTACCCGCTATGACAAAAAGAAATTTAACAACTATGCATATTTTAACCGGCCCATTATTAAGGCCTTACATTCCCTGAAAATACCGGCAGAACTAAACGGGCGAAACGATATCGTCATCGGCGAAAAAAAGATCTCCGGAAATGCCCAATTCACCAGCCTGAACCGTATGGTTAGTCACGGTACGCTGCTGTTTGACGCAAAGCTGGACACCCTGAGTGTGGCTTTAAAACAACCCCCGTATCAGGTCACATCCCGCGCCATTAAATCGGTGCGAAGTCCGGTGACTAACATTTCTGATTACCTCCGGAAACCTATTGACATGAGCCGGTTTAAAAAACTGATCAGAGAATTCTTATTTGGTAAGGATAATCCCGTGCCGGTTTATTCTTTTAGTGAAGCGGAATGGGAAGAGATTCGGAATCTTGCCGAGACCAAATACCGAACTTGGGTATGGAATTTCGGGGAATCTCCACCGTTTCGCTTGGAGAAACAGGTACAGATTGAAAGTGAAACAGTGGAAGTCCAGTTGGATGTAGAGAAGGGGATAATTGTAAATATTAATTTAAGAGGGAGTCATTTGAGAGAGGGTCAAATCAAAGATTTGAATGAAATTCTGAACGGAACTCGGTTCATACCGGAAGAAATTGTAGCATCCCTTGATAGATTAGATTTTTCTACCTGGCTGGTTGGTATTGATAGGAAGGTGATTATTGATCTACTTTTTAGTACATAAAGTTGTCTGCTTAAAGACCGGCACTACCGGGGTGG
>CBDUVK010000109.1:0-8674 GCA_965370645.1 uncultured bacterium | reverse complement strand
AGATCTCCCTCATTAATTAGAATCAACTACCTGAATCAGGAAAATTTGTCCGTTTTGCCCCCCAAACTCTAATAAATTGCGTGGTTCAGAGGCAACCGAAACGTCTATTACCTTTCCCTTTTGATCACTCACGATTAATTTGGTTCCGGTGGGTGCTGTGTAAGAGAGACTGATCCTGAAGGATTTATCTTTCTTAATTTCATAGGTTAAATAAAATTCAAATTGCCGGAAAGATAAGTCTGATATTCCATAACTTTTCCCGGGGACCAAGAAGTTTTCCGGAAGTGCAGGAGCAAGATAAAATTGATTCTTACCTGCCGGCATAAATTCGCGATATCCAATAATATTTCTGATTATAAAAGCCGGAAGAATGGCACCCCATCCATAATTTTCTCCCCCTGCAGGTCTAACAGAAATCGGCCAGAATTCATTGGCAATTCCCGGTATACGGTAGGCAAACAGTTCATTTTCAGAGACAAACATAATCTTACGGCTATCAGTGCGTTGATAAACCCGCTTTGCGATGTTTGCTATCGCCTCTGCCGCCATTAAATGTTCATTAGCATACCAGGCTGCTTCGCTAAATGCCATAACAGCGGGAGGCCACTGCAACCAGCGCGGATTTTCCAGAAAAAACTTGAATTTGGGTCGAATAGCATCGATCTGCGAGAGGGTCGCAATTCCACAGGTGAGCGGTGCCAGCATAAT
Organism: uncultured bacterium; assembly: GCA_965370645.1. GTDB lineage: Bacteria > Calditrichota > Calditrichia > RBG-13-44-9 > RBG-13-44-9 > RQOF01. The sequence goes on along the minus strand of CBDUVK010000109.1, from coordinate 7,966 downwards.
GGGATCATAAAAATCTTCAAAAATGATCGGCTGATCGTTACGACCGTCAATGTCACGAAACCAGCCATCCACAAACATGGAGCATGTATGGGCAATTCGCTCATCGGCCAGGGTATCCCAATATTTTTGATCTTCCGGAATTCCTGCTATATGGCAAAACTTCTCCATAATTATCATGGCTTCTGCCATACTCGCTTCCACATCAACTGTGCGCACAAAGGTGGCCGGATCTCCTTCCCCTTTCACCAGGAACCTTCGTGAACCATCCTGGCCCGATTCCCAACTATTATTGCAATGCAGCCATCCCTCCTCATCGGTACGATTTTTTAACCACCACTCAATATACATCTTCAAATATGGGTATAAATTTTTCACCCATAAAGAATCACCCGTCATGGCATGTATCGCCTGAATAGCGTGAAAAGGAAATCCCCACATGGGAGCAGTTCCACATTCCGAACCATCAGCACCGATCATGTTCATACTTCCGTCTTCACGGGTACAGGGAATATTAGGAGCCAATGCATCAGCAAATGTGCCATAAATAACAGTCTTCGCCAGTTCAGGATCAGCATAACTATAAGTAAGCATATCCAGAGCTGTTTCTCCGAGAACCAACCGGGGTGAATGCACCTGCATGGCATCCCAGGGATGTTTGAAAATTCCAATGGGTGGGCGAATATTCATGCGCAAAGTTTCCCAGTCATACACCCAACCGTTCCGCCATTCTTGGGGCCAGTCTCCAGCAAGTTTCGGACAATTGTTCCAGAATTTTTCGTCAGCAATCAACTGTTCTTTTAGCATTCCTGCTGCCTGGCCTTTTATCTTATGAAGTGTCTCCCGGGCCCATTCCTCATTCTTTCCCCGGCAGAGATAAATGAAACCGCTTTTATGCGAATTGGCCGGAATGGAAACCTGATATGAGTGAACGGAGTAAAGTGGTCCCTTCCCCTTCACCGTAAATTTAGTGAGAGATGTTGCATCTTCATCCCTTATCCATTTTTCCCATTGCTGTTTTGATCCTGTAGCTTTATAAGCAGTAGGCATCCAATCCGAAGCCAGTAAAAAAACATCTCCGTATGCCCAAATTTTCATCACCGAGGCGTTGATGTCTTTAGAATAGCGATACGCCAGTCCGTCACTGCCCCACCACTTGACTTCCCAATCTCCATAAATATTTGTCGCATGAAGAGTAAATGATTTTTCAGATTTAGATTTATTAGAAACTTCAATCAAACAGACCAGACTATTTTCTCCGGCCAGAAAATATTTAAAACTGAATTGAATTTCCTGAAATTCCCAGTCATAGCTCATTACATTTTTGGTATGGTAACCAGAAAACAGTTTTATTCCCTGCATTTCAAAATCTTCTGACTCTACAAGACTGATATCCCCTGCATTAACACTCATTTGCATGAGTGATAGATAATTCATATGTCCGCGGGGACCTTCTGCATAACTTCCCAAAAATTTTCGATTCCAGAAACCGAATCCCAATGGAGGCAGGGAACGGATCACCCCGCTGCGATTATAAACCATAGAGTGGTATGGATTATCAATGTAACCATGGGGGGTGTACTGACCTTTCGGAAAATTTTGCGGCAATTGAATTTCGACATCGGCATTTTTTTCAGATTTAGCCTCTGTGTGATTTTCTGCCAGAGTAGAATAAATTATAATAAAAACCATAAAAACCATGCTTGTAATTGATCTCATGACAGATATACCAATCTTTTATTCTTAACGAAGGAGGATCATTTTTCTAGTTAAAGTGAATTTCTCTGTTTCCAACCGGTAAAAATAGATTCCACTGGATACTATTTGTTCGAATTCATTAGTACCATCCCAATTTATTGCATAGGTACCGGCAGGTAAAGTTTTATTCAGCAGGTTTTTTACCTGCCGACCCAGAATATCACATACTGTTAATTTAACTTGCTGGCTTCGGGGAATTTTAAATTTGATTTCTGTGGAAGGATTAAAGGGATTGGGAAAATTTTGCAGCAGTTCAACAGTTGCAGGAATCTCATTCTCTCTTCGCCTTATGGGAGTAGAGAGTGAATCCAGATCAATTAGCATTCTTGCCACCAGTCCTGTCCATATATAAGCCTTATGCCAACCCGCCCGCCGATCGTCAGGGCTGTAAAGCTCCCAAAACCAGTGGTTTTCCTGGAGCTGATCTATCACTTGATCCATTACCTTGAAAGCAAGATTCCGAGCCTGATCCGCATAACCATAATTCAACAATCCCCGGAATATGAGATACTGCCATTGAATCCAAACCGGGCCGTTCCAGTATCCCATAGCATTATAATAGGGATCGTCTGCTGACAGGGTGGGAACACCATAATTCCGCCAGAATTTATTGGGATCAGTCAGATGCTGTACCAGTTGGCTGGCTTGCTGTGAATCGGCTATACCAGCCCACAAAGGTAAAAATCCAATTATCTCCTGCCGTTTTAAATCACCAGTTGAATTAAATGTGAAGTCATGGTCAATTTTATCCACATGATAATAAAAGCCGGTTTGGGCATCCCACATGTATTTATTAATCGAATCAGCGCGGGCAGTAGCCTCCTGACGCCATATCTGGGCTTCCGCAGTCAGCCCCAATACTTCAGCTATTTCTGCCAGGGAGTGTGCCTCATTAACCAGCATACAATTTAAGTCAAGACATTCAAAATTGCTGGGCCAGCCGACCTGATCCCAAATGGCCACCTGGCCATCACGAACGCATTCTAGTACGGCATGCGCACCCCACTCACACAAACCATCCAGGTCCGAATCACGATTATTCAGCCAATACAGGTAAAACTGTTTTCCGGAGGGATAAATTTCCTGAAGGAAGGCAGTATCCTGTGAGATCTTAAATAGTTCCCAGTTTTCCCAGTTGTACCAGGGAGCGGAGGTGGTATATTGACCGGCATAAGGGATGGTTTCATTCAGGTAAGGACCGGTACGATAGTTAATATATCCATCCGGCCACTGTCTTTCCATATATACCCGCTGTGAATTCATGGCACTGACCGGATCCATAAATCCGTAAGCTAACATGGTTAGACTTTCATGAAACACCTGCCCACCATGTCCCCACCCCCAGATTGGCTCACGTGAAAAGACATAATAATCATAAGAACATTGTCCTTCGGGAGGTAACATACACTGACGAATCAGGCTAAAGGCATTCCAATAGAGCATTTCCCGGTCGGGATCAGCAAAGTTTATTTGAGGAATATTTTGATAGATTACTTCATCTTCCACTAGAAAGGGCTGCAGGGAGATATTCCTTAGTTGGCGGCATTCCTCAATGAGTTGCACCTGGCTACTATCTGCCTCGGCAACTCCCCGGACGATTCTTAAACCTCGGCTCTGACCAGGATTAATCATTATCTCATGCTGAGCTGCAATTACTGAAATACCCGCAGCTGAAATGGTATTAGAGAGATATGCATTATTGACATCATCGAAGAAGGTAACACCACTAATATTTCCAACCTCCAGGGAATGTCCACTCAAGCTTCCTGACTGATCCCGGGCCAGAACGACATAGGCATAGCTGCTATCCGGATTTAGACCCAAATCGAGATAAGCAGTTGCATTGATACTGTCAGCAATCAGGTCGTAACGGCCAGGTGTGCTAGCAGTTCGCCGATATAGAAGGTAAAATAACCCTGGAATCTGATCCCAACTGATAAAGGCACTGGTATTCCCGGCAGAAAATTGCACCTGAACATTTTGAGGTGGATATGGTGCGGTACTTTGTGCCAGCTGGATTTCGGTATTGACACCCGCTGCTGCCGGAAGCGGTGGGATAATACCACTTCCCCTGCCGCTTTCAGTGGTTGCTAAACAGCTAAAATGAACTTCGAAAGAATCCCCCATCGCAATCGGCGGATTTCTGAAATTTCCCAATTCACACCCCTGGTAGCCATTACCTGGGATATTGGGATCCGGATCACCCCATTTGGGAGCATCCTCGGTTAATATCTCAGATAAAGACGCATTATGAAAAATGAGCTGCTGCGCCTGTGGCGGGGTATGAAGACAAAGGGAACCATCTGTATGTCTCACTAATCCCCATTCCACACAGTAATTATCCAGGTATTTTTCTTCAGCTGTTGGGATCGTCAGGCTGCCCAGATCGTGGTATGCTCCCCAGGCGGTGAAAGTAGTATCCCACATCCACACATCCTGTAATTTTTCCACATGTGGTATTCCATGGGAGGTTGTCCAACCATCAGGGGGTTCGCGATGTCCAAATGAAAAACCGTCCTGATTCTGCAACAGATTAGTATGGGAAAGAGTATCTCCCGGATAATATAGAAAGGGATAAATACTCAGGGTGGCAGCATTTCCAGTTTGGTTGATAATATCAATCTGTTGCAAGGAGATGCGGGAACTGTAAACCAGGAAAAAAACTTCTACCCGAATTCCGGGAAATGGATAAAAGAAATATTTAACCAGATCGCTGTATGAAACTGTTAAGACTGGTCGCTGTTCCATTTGATGGAGATGGTAACGGAATTCCCCGTTGTATTTAAATCCAAGTGCCAGGTGACCTGCCAGGTCTGTTGTAAAATCAATTCCCTGATCCTCCTGGTAGAAACGGAGATGGTACCCCTCATCAACGATATATTGGGATCGTTGCAAAGAAGCGGCGTAGGTGGTGTAAATAGGATCATCTGCGGTAGCCGCTAGTTGAGAAAGATAACCCTGGCCGTTAGCAGATACCAATAAACTAAACCAGAGCAAATATAGGATCAATCCTAACTTCATTGTTTTTCCCAATGTTTATATGGCTCACCGAACCACCGGAAATTGCGAGATACGTAATTTTGTACTACCATAGGGAATCAGGATAATCTCTTCAACCGGTTCCTCAATTTTTAAAGGTCGCCAATATGGACTGTAAGGGATCGGTCCGGTGACCCCGCCATATTGCTGCCAGCTCTTAATTTTACGGGCTTTGGCCATTATCTGAACAGGCGCATTCTCATTTTTCCAGGGTTGTGCAGGCACTTTGTTTACCTGCACTATAAAAGTAGTATCCGGATGATCAATGTAATCCCGTAAAATCCCGTAATTCCAGGGTGAGGATGTTACCACCTCATAAGTAGCATACGGCCCTTCACCCTCAATTTTATTCCACTGCTCCTCAAGTTTCAGAGCAAATACCAGCGGTCCCCTCTCTACACTTACGGAGCGTTCGTGCCAGTAGTCAATTCGGACCGGCATCGGCAGGTGTAGAGTTACCACATCCCCCTTCTTCCAGAGGCGATAGATCCTGGCAATTGAGCCAGCCATGGGATTTTGATAGATTTTTCCATTGATCTCGATCTGAGCAGAATCGCACCAGACAGGAATGTGCAGATGTAAAGGAAAAAAAATCTTATTTCCTTTGGTAAGGGTAAATTTAATAGTTTCATGAAACGGATAATCCGTTTCTTCTAGAAAACTCACCTCAACTCCATCATTGACTTTTGCGGTAACTGTGGAGGGGGCATACAAGAGGGCAGCCAGACCATTGTCCGGGGTGGCCAGCCACAGATTTGCGGCATACTTCGGCCATCCCTGGTGATAATTAGCGGTACAACAGCCATAGCCGGTCTCCAAACCAAACAGGCTTTCGGTTTCTCCGTGTTTGGTACTGAAATTATGCCAATCTGTGTTACAGGCGATCTGGTTGGGCATCTGATAGTATTGTCTGCCCGTAAAATCAGCCTTTACCTGAGCTGGCAGCGCATTATATGCCACACGCTCCAAAATATCCATATATTCCGGATCGCCGGTAATCTGAATGAGTGTTTCCAAACTGAACATGTACTCGACCACTGTGCATAACTCAGTTCCGTATGTCGGATCTGTACCATGCAAAAGTTCATCGCCAGACCATAAACCTTCCACCTGGCCATGAAATTTCATTAAGTCATGGATACCCTGTTTCACAGCTTTGAGGTATTTTTCATCTTTAGAATACTGATACCATACAACTGGTTGTTTAATGCCCATACCGGTATTTACCCCATGCCAGGATTCCGGGAATCCTGAGGTAAAACGATCCGTCCAATCTCTGGTCTGTTCAAAGATCATGGCACCGAGATCCAGTAAAAAATGTTCACCGGTACGGTTATATAACCAGTAAACACTGGCAAGGTTCTCCCCTCCCCGAGTTTTAGCCCAGTGGCTCCAATGGTTAAGCGGTTTAGAGGGTAAGTTTGCTTGTTGATACTTAAAGTATTTTAACATAAAGTCAATGACCCGCTCATCCCCTGTTGCCTCATAATATTGTTGCAATACTTTCAACATCACCATGTGGGGCCACCAATCCATTTTGGCCTTTTCCTGCCAGGCCTGCCGCCTACCCCAACGCGTATCATCAAAGGTTTTGGTGGTATCCGGAATCGGACCGAAATAGCCATCTTCACGTTGACTGGTCAGTACTGCTTCCACCCATTTATTAGCTTTGGCGATCAAAGCCTCATCCTTCAGGATATAGGCCAGTGGCAATAACCCATCCAGCCAGTAGGGTCCCCGTTCCCAGGCATCCCCATCACCGCCTAACCAACCGTTGTCTGGACCCACATCCCGCCAGATTTCATCCAGGTGGCCGGTCATACCCTCAGCTGAAAGTTGCAATTGTTCAAGGATCCAGCCCTGGGGTTGCACCGCACCCAGTGGTAGCTGTATATAAGGACTTTCAGATAGAGGAGGCCGGTTCGAAACATAATTGAGATTTTCGGCAAGGGAGATATTAGTCATCAATAATATCAACAAGACTGATTTCATATACATTTGATTCTCCTTATTTCAATTAACGAAGAAGACACCCATAGTTAACCACAAAGACACCAAGGCACAAATCGTCTAAAAATTTGAGATGAAATTTTACTATTGTTGGAACATCCAGATAATTTTATAAGCATCATTCCAGCTTCGGATAAATAAAAATACTTTATTTATCCTGTTTATAGTGAACATCTGATAAATTTCGTAATTTTCCAGCACTCCATTCCGGTGTAATATCACGTTGAGGATTTGCTAACATCTCATATCCGACCATAAATTTTTTAATAGTGGCAGAACGCAAGAGTGGTGGATAAAAGTGCATGTGGAAATGCCAGGCCGGATGCTCTTGATCATCAGTGGGTGATTGATGAAAGCCTGAAGAATACGGAAAAGAAATTTTGAATAGATTATCATAACGAGTAGTCATCTCGCGAATGGCGCTGGCCAGTGATATTCTTTCATAATCTTTCATTTCTAACAGATTACCAAAATGTCTTTTAGGTAGCAGCAAGGTTTCGAAAGGCCAGACAGCCCAAAAAGGAACCAGAACTAAAAAGTCATCATTTTTAAAAACTATCCTCTCCTGCTGCTCATTTTCCAATTTTAAATAATCGCACAGCAGACAGCTTTGCTCCGATTTCCAGTATTCCGATAACTGCCGGTCCTCTTTGGCCGGCTCTACCGGTACTGATGATTCAGCCCAGATTTGCCCATGAGGATGCGGGTTACTGCAACCCATTAAAATCCCCTTATTCTCAAAAATCTGAACATGATTAATATCTGGCATTTTTCCCAATTCCCGGTACTGCTCAGTCCAGACCTTAATGACATTCACAATTGAATCATTACTCATTTCAGGCAATGTGAGATCATGTCTGGGTGAAAAACAGATTACCCGGCAAATTCCGGGCTCTCCTCTGGCCACTAATAAATTATCTTTGTTATATTCAGATTCGGGTGTATCCAATCGCAGGGCACTAAAATCATTATCGAATACAAATGTCTCTGTATATTCAGGATTAATTTTACCACCGGCGCGGGTATTTCCCGGACAGAGATAGCAATCAGGATCATACTGGGGTGTTATTTCAGATTGGACTTCTTCTAGCTGCCCCTGCCAGGGTCGCTTTGAGCGGTGCGGAGATACCAGCACCCACTCCCCGTTCAGCAGGTTAAATCT
>CBDUVK010000108.1:0-8680 GCA_965370645.1 uncultured bacterium | reverse complement strand
TATAAATGAGAAAATAGTCCAATTTTTTCGGATGAAATTTCAAATGTCAGTAATGGTATGCATTAAATCCTATGTTTGAAGTGAGAAATGTTAGTAAATAATATTATGTAAAAAGTCTCCATTGGCAGGTTAGAGCTTTTTCTAATCTACTTTTTTTATTCTCATATTTACCCGCAGGAGATGATTATGGATTCAGATAGGATTTGATATTGACTTTTGGCACGTAGTTAATTAAATTCTTAAAAATCAAAGTCATGAGGTTTCCATGCTAGTTTTAACAAGGAGGTTGGGTGAATCGATCCATATCGGTGATGAAATAAAAATAACAGTTGTCGATATTGATGGTAAGCAAGTAAAAATTGGTATTGATGCACCGCGAGAAATTTCGATTTTCAGAGAAGAAGTATACGATAGAATAAAGCAAGAAAATCTGCGGGCTGCTGGAGCTTCTCCTGATGAGATTAAAAAAGCTGCCACAACTTTTAAGAAAGATAGGAAATAGTAACTCTACTCTCCCAACGATAGCCAATTCGTTTAAATTTCTTTTCCATAAATACTGATTCCATCTTATATTAATCCAAAATTTATTCTAACCATTCATCCTATAAAGAGTGGTTAATATTTAAAAATCATGTTTATTCCAGGAATAAATGAGATTTACGCTGACTCGGACTCCGGGTTGAATTTTTTTATGCGAGTACTGACTTATGATGCGAATGCATGTTCATCTGAAGAATCCCCATAAAAGGATAATCATGAATGCAGTACAAGTATTGAAGAGTGGCGGATTAATTATTTATCCTACTGACACGGTATATGGAATCGGTTGCAGTTTATATAATAAATCAGCGCTTGAACGCCTTTACCGGCTAAAGAAAAAAAGCAAATTTGATCCGATAAGTATCATTGTCAAGGATATCCGGGAAGCGAGTCTGTATGCACGAATTTCCAATAACTCTTTTAAAATTCTGAAACACTGTCTGCCCGGACCTTTTACTTTTATTTTACCATCTTCCCGAGAAATCCCCAAAATTATGTTAAGCAAAAGGAAAGAGGTGGGTATTCGTATTCCGGATAATGAAGTATGTGCGGCAATTCTGGAGTATTTCGAATATCCAATCGTTAATACTTCAGCAAATATATCTGCTGATGAACTGCTTAACGATCCTGATGAAATTGAAAGGCAATTTGAACATCAGGTTGATTTAATGCTTGATGCAGATTGGCTTCCCGATGCACAGGAATCAACCGTTATCGAAGTGACGGGAGACGAGGTGAGTATCCTTCGCAAGGGGAAAGGAAATCTCAGTATGATTTTTTAATGAAATATGGCTATATAAAAGGAATTAATCTTTACTTTCAAGAGGAGCTTAAGATGAAAAAGATTGTCAAGACCGACAGAGCACCTGCCCCGGTGGGCCCGTATAGTCAGGCGATTATCAGTGGTGACTTTATTTTTACTGCCGGACAAATTGCACTTAATCCCGAAAGCGGCGAACTGGAAAGAGCTGAAATCAAATTACAGACTGAGCGGGTTATCCAGAACATGAAAGCAGTGCTGGAAGCAGCGGGTTCGGACCTCTCGAAAGTGGTTAAAACTATGGTATTTCTGAAGAATATGGATGATTTTGTGGCGATGAATGAAGTCTATGCCAGATATTTTACCGGGGATGCCCCGGCCAGATCTGCTGTGGAGGTTTCACGCTTACCCAAAGATGCCATGGTAGAAATTGAATGTATTGCCTTAACCTGATAAGGACTGAACTCTGGTTTTTCGATTCAGTTTTTAAATATAATCTGTGTCATTTACTGGAATAGATATCCCGGAGGTTCTTTGGAAAAATATGCCGTCATAATCAACCCAGCAGCGGGGCGAGGTAAAGGAAAGAAGCTTGAAAGTACTGTGATTAAACTTCTGAAAGATGAATTTGGAGAAATTGAAGTTTTTCGAACTGATTATCCAAATCATGCACAGGAGCTTGCTGCAAAACTTAAGAATAAATACTCAGTCATCATTGCCGCTGGCGGAGATGGAACTGTCAATGAGATTGTCAACGGAATGATCGGCGGAAGGGCTGCTCTCGCTGTCGTACCCATTGGATCCGGAAATGATTTTACTAAAATGCTCAATTTACCGAAAGAAATGAGCGAAGTTATTCGAATTATAAAGGAAGATAAAAGGAAAAAAATTGATATTGGAAAAGTGGGTGATCGCTATTTTCCAAACGGAATGGGGGTCGGGTTTGATGCCTGGGTTGTCCGGGAAAGTATGAAAGTTAGCAGATTACGGGGTTTTCTGATATATCTTTATTCGGTGATAAAAACGGTTTTTTTATATAAGAACCAGACCATCACATTCACTGCAGATGGAGAGACTACCCAGAAAGATGTTTTTCTCATTGCCATTGGAAATGGAAAGGCCATGGGTGGTGGTTTTTTTCTAACGCCTCAGGCAGAAGTGGATGACGGTCAATTAGATATATGTATCATTAGAGCTCTCAGTAAAAAGGAAGTTCTGTTAAACCTGCCAAAGGCCATTAATGGAAAACACACCGAGTTAGAACAGGTTGAAATGCTCAGAACAGATAAGCTGGTCATTCAATCAGAAGATGGTGTTGCTGTTCATACGGATGGAGAACTTTTGGGTATGGATTTAAAAAACCTGGAGATCTCGGTAATCCCGGCAGCTCTCGAAGTGGTAACTAATTGATCAGTATCGGGAATAATTTTCAGAATGGACATATTTTGATAAAACCAAAATATTATATCATCTGTTTTCTATTCTTACTTTGTATTTCACCAAGGTTATATTCACAGGGTCAGCGAATAAATGGAATGCCTCTTTTTATTCAGAACTCCCAGTTGGATACCGCCAGATTATTATCCGATGAGACGCTCAAGTCCCCCTGGGGAGCCGTTGCTCGCTCTGCTGTTCTTCCCGGTTGGGGACAAGTTTATACCGAAAACTATTTGAAAGCGGCTCTATTTTTTTCAATTAATGCTTTTTTTGTATATCAGATTTATCGCTATGAAATGTTGTGGAGAGACGGAAAAAATGAGGCCTATCGAATTAAGCGCAATCAACACACCTGGTATTTTGCACTGTCATATTTATTAACCATGGTGGATGCATATGTCGATGCTTACCTGTATAAGTTTGATGATGCCATGAATATTGCCCATCAATTTCAATTTGAGGAAGGCATTTGGATCTCCAAATTAGAATTTACGGTTCACTTCTGATAATATCTGTTCTGCTCATAAACACATTATATTCGCAGGATAGAAAGTTCTCTCCGATCCTTGGTGCATTGCCTTCAACCACAGTTCCTTTTGAAAATCCCTCTTTCAGCGATAAGTATGCCGCCCCTGATAAAGCACAGCACTTTATGGGGAGCATGATTTCCACGGTGCTGTTCTACAAAATTTTCCAGGATCCCCTGCAGATGGAAAATTCCAACAGTAAATTTTTAGCGGTTGGAATTACTTTGGGACTCGGTGTTTCGAAAGAGATTTATGACAGTTCACGTTCCAAAGGTGCATTTTCCTGGAAAGATCTCCTGGCTGATATGGCCGGGATTGCGGCAGGATTGATTCTAGCTAACCAACCATGACCACGATGGGACAATTAATTTAGATATATCTTACTGGAGGGCCGCCGCCAGGAGCGGGATCATAAGCTCATGATACCCAATAAAGTAATATCCCTTTCCTTTATCCTGGGTCGGTCGTTTCATCACATTTTCGGTTGGGCGGTAGTGTTTAATCATATCGAAAACAGCACTATAAAATCCGTAGGCAGGATGTCCTAAATTTCTTACTACAGTGAGAGCCTTTAAAAAAACCTCGGGCAGGATGACTGCAGACCCGATATTCAGGACGATACCTTTTTCTGAAAGTTTTGATAGGCTATGTGTGAAGATCTGAAAGTCAATTAATGATTTTTCTCCAAAAGCGGCACCGTTCAGATTGGGGTGCTGATGAGTAATTTCAGTACCCAGGGCCGGATGCAGGCTCATGGGTATATCATATTCATAGGCTACCGCCAGAAGGCTTTGTCCCCGGTTGGGCGCCTTTTGTTCGATCAGTGCTTTCCCTAATAGCTCTGCATAGCCAAGATCATTTCCGGAATTGCTATTGAGACCCTCATTGATAAAGGCTGCAGTCTCTCTGCTCATACCAAAACTGCCATCCTGTAAACCCGAGGCAACATCCTCGCTGGTTTTCCCCCATTTGGCAATTTCAACATCATGAATGGCCCCGGCCCCGTTCAGGGCCAGATGATTTATGAAGCCTTTGTGCATAAGATTGATTACGATAGGATTTAGTCCGCATTTAATGGTATGTGCACCCATCATCCAGACGATGAGTTTTTTCTGTGTAACAGCTTCTTTATAATGAGAAATGAATTCTTTCAAATCTTTACCTGCGAGAATATCAGGAAGTGATTCCATAAATTGATCAATTGTGGATTTACTATCTGCAGGTTGGGCGAAATCCTCAATAGTTACCTTACTATATCTCTCGTTGATGGAAGAAGTGCTAATTTTATCGAATTTCAATTTAGAATATTTTGATCCCATCATTTATCCCTTACTCTCTTTTTAAGCTCTTCGGGTAATTTTACAACCGAATTGGAAAAATACAAATGTTCTTTATATTTATGCTTAACGGAACTGGCAATAATGAATATGATTGTTGAATTAGGTGTGAATATTAGCTGTTAGATTGTTATTTTTACATCGGGGATATACTGACCATTTCATTTACTTCTTGCTTTGGTATAGTAAAATTCTTTTTTTGTGAGGTTTATCAAATGATATCGGAAATAAATGCGATCCTTACTTAAGTCTATTCAGAAAAAGATAATAACGACTATTTCTGAACAATTTTTAAAGTTCAGAGCTACCGAACATACTTTTATGATTCTGGTAGCAATTGTTATTGGATTTGGTGGGGGACTGGGTGCAGTGGGTATTCAGTATTTGATAAAATTATTTCAGGAACTGTTCTGGGGGGACTGGAATCTTGATCTGGACTATCTGAATAGTGTACCTATTTATGTAAAAGTATTAGCTCCTACTATCGGTGGCTTTTTTGTCGGATTAATTGTTTTTCTGGTGGCCAAGGAAGCAAAAGGACATGGTGTTCCGGAAGTGATGGAAGCGATTGCCCTGCGAAATGGCCTGATCAGGGCGCGCGTGGTGTTTGCAAAATTGCTGGCATCTGCCATCTGTATCGGTTCCGGAGGATCTACCGGAAGGGAAGGACCGGTAATTCAGATTGGGGCCTCTGTCGGTTCAACTATTGGACAGTTCCTGCGGGTAAATCCCGAACGTATGAAAATTTTTGTTGGCTGTGGTGCGGCGGCAGGCATTGCAGCTGTTTTCAATGCACCGGTGGCAGGGGCATTGTTTAGCCTGGAGATTATTCTGGGAGACTTTGGTGTGGCTCAATTCGGACCCATTGTCATTGCTTCTGTGGTCGCTACGGTTGTCTCACGCTGGTTCCTGGGAAATAATCCCGCTTTTGAGGTTCCGGAATATAATCTGGTCAGCCCTGTGGAACTCATCCCTTACGCAATATTGGGAATTATTGCCGGACTGGTTGCCCTGATGTTTATAAAGACACTCTATAGTATTGAAGATTATTTTGAGAAATTGAAACTCCATGACATTATCAAAACCATGCTGGGGGGATTGATGATCGGTATTATGGGGATATTTGTTCCCCATATATATGGTGTCGGCTATAACTCTATGGATCTGGCCCTATTGGGAGAATTGCCCTGGATGCTGATGTTAGGACTTATATTTTTTAAGATTTTGGCGACCAGTCTGAGTCTTGGTTCAGGGGGATCGGGGGGGATATTTGCACCGTCACTCTTTTTGGGAACCATGACCGGTGGATTCTTCGGGGCCCTGGTTCATAAAGTTATACCGGATCACTCTGCAACCTCCGGGGCCTACTCCCTGGTAGGTATGGGGGCGGTGGTTGCCGGCGCAACTCATGCACCTATTACTGCCATTTTGATCATATTTGAGATGACCGGTGACTATGCCATTATCTTACCTTTGATGATATCCGCCATTATCGCAACCGTTTTAACCACCAAACTTAAGAAAGAATCTATCTATACGCTTAAATTAATCCGGCGGGGTGTGGATCTGTTTCGCGGTAGAGAGGTGAATATTCTCAAGGCCCTCACTGTTACTCATATTATGAATAAGAAACCGGTCATAATTCGACCGGATCTAAACTTCACTGAACTTCTTGAATTGGTGGTCAGCCAACCCAACACTCACTTTTTTGTGGTAAATCAGGAGAATGAACTGGTGGGTGCGGTATCATGGCAGGATGTGAGAGGTGTATTGTTGGATCAGGATTATATTACCGACTGGTTGATTGCGATGGATCTGGTTAATCCCAATATTCCGTGGGTAGAAGCCAGTGATGACCTGGGGTCTGTCATGAAATTATTCGGCTTATATGATATTGAGGAAATTCCGGTAGTTGATTCGATTGATAAAAAACATATCATCGGTTCTGTTGAACAAAAAGATATCATTAATATCTATAACAAGGAACTGGTCAAAAAGAATTTAAGCCAGGAATTCAGCGGATCCCTGAAGTTGCTGGACAAGATAAAGACGGTTGATTTTATTGATGATTACATGATGGCGGAATTGCCGATTCCCGCTTCTTTTATTGGAAAAAGTATTAAAGAGATCGATATCAGGGCTAAGTACGGTGTACAAATTTTAATGATTAAGAAAAAAACAGAAAGCGGTGATTATAAACAAATTGTACCTTCCCCGGGTGAAAAATTAGTAAAAGAAGACTTTTTAGTTATCATGGCTAAAAACAAGGATATAGAAAATTTCAAACATGTGAGTTAATTTTGGCATTTAAAGATATCTCATTGAGAAACCGGGAGGGAAGAAAGCAGACTATCAGGATTATCCACGAAGATAATGATTTAGTGGTACTGGACAAACCGCCCGGGATACCGGTGCTGCCCGATCATTGGGATCCCGAAAAAATAAACCTTTATGATCTTCTAAATTCACAGCTAAAAAAAGACTCAATCCCCGGGATAGAAAAAATCTGGGTTGTTCACCGTATCGATCAGGATACCAGTGGTCTGGTGGTTTTCGCGAAGAACGGTGAGGTACACAGCCTCCTGAATAAAGCCTTCTCCAGCGGGAAAGTACATAAGTCCTATCTGGCTATTGTCAAGGGATGTCCTGTTGATAAAGAGGGGCGTATTGATTTTGCTCTTTCTACTCCCAGAAAGGGCAGGGTGGTTGTAGATCCGGGCGAAAAAAAATCGCTCACGGAATATCGGGTGATTGAACAATTTTCGCGATTTTCAATTCTGGAGGTCTATCCTTTAACCGGGCGAACACATCAGATACGGGTCCATTTACACTCCATTGGTCATCCACTGGTAGTTGATCCCATCTATACCCATCATAGTGCCTTTCGAATAACTGATTTAAAAAGGTATGCCCGGATTCAGACAGAAGAAAGACCGGCGCTGATTTCCCGTTTAACTTTACACGCCATGAGGCTTAAATTAAATCACCCGATATCAGGAAACGCACTGGAGTTCATCGCAGAGGTACCGAAGGATATGCAGGGTGTCATTAAAGCATTAAGAAAATGGGATCCGGTAAGAGCTACACAGCTGGATCATTAATCTTTATCTGACTGATAATTCCGGCCTTTTTATGATAATAAGCAAATGCCATGTATGGGGTGTTGTGTGAATATGCATACTCACCTTTGCAATTTACTCCAATCACGCCACCTAACCCGTTAACACGCTTTTCCAAGATGGCGATCCCGTGTTTGGCTGCCGCCATAGCTGGCATGTTTATCAAGCTGTCGCATACCACTTTAGAAAGCAATACTTTCATGATTGCCTCACCATACCCGGTGGCAGAAACAGCTCCGGCCTGATTATCTGCGTAGGCACCTGCACCAATAACCGGCGAATCCCCGGCTCTCCCGGGGAGTTTTCTTGGAGTTCCCCCGGTAGATGTTGCAGCCGCGAAATCTCCCTGACTATCCATCGCAACCGCACCCACTGTATCCATGGGTGACGGTTCGAAAGGTTTGCGGGTTCGAAAGTGCGGATCTGCCTTTATCTTTCGGTAATATATAAGTTCCCGTTCTGTTAGCAAATCTTCAACCGCTACTTCCGGAATCTGATTTTCCCGTAAAAATTGTTGAACACCTTCTCCCACTAAAAAACAGTGCTCGGGGTGCTTCAGTAAAAGTTTCGCCACTGAAACCGGGTGTAAAATATTTTGAACGGCTGCTACAGCCCCAAAATTCAAAGTCTTCCCGTCACAAATAATGGCATCCAGTTCAATCTCACCAACGGAATTAAGATACGATCCTTTGCCGGCATTAAAGGTGGTATTTTCTTCCAGGACGTTGACAGCCTTTTCCACAGCATCCAGCGCATTAAGACCATTCTCCAAATCTGAAGCAACGGCCTCAACAGCTGCGTAACAACCGTCGATATGGGCCTGATGATATTTGTCGGGGATGTTCCAGGCTCCGCCATGTACAATTAGTTTCGGTTGCATTCAAAGATTTTTGATTAAATTGAGAATTTGTCCTTATGCAGATGTGGGAAAAAGGTCCGGGGCCGGAGACAGATTTTTCT
>CBDUVK010000107.1:0-8690 GCA_965370645.1 uncultured bacterium | reverse complement strand
TCCCGGAAGATACGTCTCACCCCCCGGTTTATTTAACTCCCAGTAGGCTAAGTTTTTACTATCCAGCAACTCATAGCTATTCTGATTGAAGGTATTCCATTTTATCATGCGTTGTGGAAAATCAGATTCAATCCAAAACTGATCGGTTCCCCCCGGATGAGAAACTTCAACTAAATTACAGGAAAAGCTGCCTGCAGGAACGCTTATTGTTTCACTTCTGATGATATTTACAGTTGCCAGGGCAATCTTAGGTTTCTGAACCTTACTGGAAATCTGGCTGGGTAATAAGGGAATCTCAAGCGATTCACCCTTGACGAGATTTAGCATTCTCAACTGTACAGGGAGGGCGTCATAGAGGAAAAGATCTTGCGGAAATGAGACATCGTAAGAATCCCGGCCCTGTCCATCCCAATAGCTGTTAAAGTGATAGCTGCTCTCTCCCCGGAAGTTTACCAGTTCTTTAAACGATTGACCACACCATTCCTGAGAACCGAAAGTCATTTTGGCAAGTCGCAAATCTTTTTGTTCAAAGAAGACACTCATCATTTCTCGGTAAGAATAGATACCGGTTTGGAATCTACGGAGGTAATTAAATTTAAGCATGTCAATCAGTCCTTCTTCGCGCCAGTCATCCGCCTTTACCAGTAAATCCGGTTTGTGTTTCTCAGTCACCAGAATATGAATTACCTCATCTGCCTGGCGGGGAATACCATACTTATATATTTTGGCTTTGTAAAAATTAATTTCTGCTTTTCCCTCGAACCAGTAGGTATTCCGCATCCACTCATAGTTTTTTTGATGATTTTCCTGCTCTGGATTTGAGGAAAATAAACTTACTTTAAAGGGATACATTATAAAAAGGATAAGGAAACCTGATATAATTAGTAGTTTATAAACATATTTTGCATACATTGTTTGACTCCTTTGATAGATAATAATTAGAGATTTCTTAGAATGAAGAATCTATAAGTTCATTAAAAATTACAAAAGATTCTTCTCTGGCAACTGCCGGATCAGAATAACAACTTATATTTTGTATTATTCAGAAAATCCTATTTATTAAAATTTACCTCTTCCAATTTTCATTTTCTGTAAGATTGAAAACCATAAATGAAAATTGTAGAAAGAATTTTATATCCTGCCCCAAGGACACCCCGCAGGGTACCGGTAACTTTTGAAACACCAATTCTTTTCCGGTAACTCACCGCCACCTCCGTGACGCGCAGGTTCATCTTCAGCGCTTTGATTTGCATCTCTACCGTCCAGCCGTAATTTTGATCTTTCATATTGAGACCGACCAGTTTATTGTAGCGGATGGCCCGGAATGGACCAAGATCTGTGTAGCTAAAATCCCAGAACAGTTTCATCAGCTTACAGGCCAGCCAGTTTCCAAATCGAGCTTGAATTGCCAACGCGCCTTTTTCCGCCTTACCGAGTACACGGGATCCGATGACAAAATCCGCTCTATTCAGGGCGATTGGCTCTACTAAAGCATTCATTTCTTCGGGATAATCGCTATAATCACCATCTATAAATACTACAATATCAGGATCGGCCAGGTTTTCCATTGCTTTTAAACAAGCCATTCCATAACCCCGGCGTGATTCCTGGAAAACCCGCGCTCCGCCGGATTTTGCTACACCGGATGTATTATCCGTGCTGCCATTATCCGTAACCAGAATATCATCCACCCAGCCAGGAATGTCCCTTAAAACCTTTCCAATTGAAGATTCCTCATTTATGGCAGGAATGATAACCGCTATTTTATTTTTTTTATACATTACAATGACTCACTTTTTTCATCTACCATTGAGATCTTCCACATTCCTTTTGACCATTCAATGTAAATTAGTATCCAAACAGGAATATACTGTACCCAAACCAGATAGTTATCATAAATTGCGGTAGATTCGCATATTTGAAGATAATATCGCAAATAGTATACGCTGAGAAGGGGAGTAAGAAGCAATAAAGAGTACCGGGGTTGAATGGTTAAAAAAGGTAGCAGCCAGATAACATACCAGGGGAATTGAGTCGGGCTTATGATGAAGATTAGTGAAATCAGGATGAGAGAAGTTTGATAAAGTGAGAGTTCGCTATCATTCCGTTTTCGAGTTAGGTACCCCACACCAAGTATTGTGATCAATACAACCATAATCCTGGCCATTATTTGTCCATAACCGGGATGTAATTTTACCCATGGCAATATACTCTTGAAGATCCAGGTAAAAATTTTAAAGATACTGTCATTGAGCTCCCAGCGGGTTGAGTAGTTAAAAAATGCCGAGGTCGATAGCTGCTGCCAGGGCTGGGCCGGCCAGAAGGTTAAAAAAAGGATACCTGTGAGGAAGAAAAAGGATCCGGTAAGAAGAAGAGGCCTTTTTCGCAGGGGTTTGAAAATAATCGGAAAGAGCAGGGCTGGCCAGATTTTCACACTTGCAGCGAGTCCAAGAGCACCTGCAGATAATATAAATCGATGCCGAATCACCGCCCAGAGACTGAGAAACAGAAAAGGAAATATTAGAATATCCATGTGCGCGGAATTGTAAATCTCTTTGAGCAATAATGGATTCCACCAGTAGATGATAATCCAGGGCAGTGGTATTTTTAGACCGAGTAGAATTTTAGCAAGGAGAAACAGAAACAGCAAATCTACTCCGAACAGAACAAATTTCCAGGCAATTAAGCTCCACGGTTTAATCATATACGCCAGAGCAAAAAAAAGTTGAGTTACTGCCGGATAAATCGTCCTTACATAGGGATGGTTTATGCGCTCCAGGATAGGACCAGCTTCCTGACCGAGTTCCTGCAATCGGATTGGTATGTCATTTGAATCGATCTCGCTCTCTAGTAATAATTTTGGTGGATATTTATAGGGATTCATTCCATTGGCCAGGGTTGCGCCATCCCAAAGGTAACGGTAGTAATCATCCTCTAATATGGGCGTTGAGAATGTAAGTATCAGACGTAACATGATACCAACGAGTACGATGATGATCAGATTGAGATGATTACTTTTTAACCTGGCTATAAGAAATATGAGAGTGAAGAAGATGAGTCCGCCTGCTATATAAAGAAGAAAAAAGAGAAGAATAGGTTTTTGGTTGAGAGCAATGGTATAGTCGAATCGTCCGGAAATTCTGAGCATGAGTAGCGACCAAACGATGAGCATGCCACCGCTTAGGCCAATTATCCAGAGATCCGGTTTCGAGCGAATATAATATTTTAAAGTTGAAATCACCGGGGACCTTCTAAGGCCGGTTTACAAGAAATCTTATGTTTTTTGACCTTTGAATGATAAAAATGCCATATAGAAAAATCCAAATTGAAAAAGCAGGAAGAATGGTAATGAAACATAAAACCCATTTGAAAGATAATAAATGAGCCCGATTATAAAATATATTGCAGCCAGGAATTCAAAAATATGTTGATAACTCTTTTTGGGTTTATAGCTTTTTCTTTTCCAGGTTCCCTCACGACCCTCAATCATAAATTTTGGTGTTCTTTTAAATTCACTTTGATAACCAAACAGAGCTTCCAGTGTAGCACGACTATTATTCAGGGAAAGACCGATACCAATCGCCATCAGGAAAGGCAGATAAATCACATCAGGCCATAATTTTCCCATAACGGCCTTCACTGAGTTTGCATAATAAATGATCACCGAAAGTGTTGAGGTAATAAAGGTGAGAAAATATACCATAACCAACCAGTTCCAGTTCAACTCCAATTGAAATTTCAGGATGGGTATCAATAAAATTGCCGGTATTACCATTAACAGATAAGCCAAATTATTACTGAGGTGAATAATTGCCTCGACCCGGATGAAGAGGGGGAAATCAGATCTCATGATTCTGGAATAAAGTTTAAGGGCTGTCTGAACCGAACCCTTTGCCCAGCGGTGTTGTTGACTTTTGTAGGCATTCATCTCTGCTGGAAGTTCTGCCGGAGCAACAACATCAGGTAAATAAATGAATTTCCATCCTGCGAGTTGGGCCCGATAACTCAGATCCAGGTCCTCTGTAAGCGTATCATGTTGCCATCCACCTGCATCTTCGATAGCTTTTTTCCGCCAGATACCGGCTGTTCCGTTAAAATTGAAAAATCGACCACTGCGATGACGCGCCAGGTGTTCAATACTAAAATGGGCATCTAAAAAAATGCCTTGAAGCCGCGTAAGTAAGGAATAATTTCGATTGGCATGACCCCAACGGGTTTGAACCATTCCAATCCCTTCCTGTAGAAGAGAAGGCAATGTTTTTTTCAGGAAATCGGGATTAGGAAAAAAATCAGCATCAAATATAGCAATCCATTCAGCTTTGGTTTTTTTCAAACCATAAGCCAGAGCCCCTGCTTTGTATCCCTCCCTGTTACTGCGACACACATGATCGATCAGATAGCCTTTCCGTTGTAAAATGGGAATTAATCCCTGCAGTAATTTGGTCGTCTCATCTGTGGAATCATCCAGCACCTGGATGTGTAGTTTATTTTGAGGATAGTCCAGTTGAACGATTGATCTTAATAACCTTCTAACCACGTATCTTTCGTTATAAACTGGTAATTGTACACAAATAAGTGGCCATTTTTCGGGAATTTTTGGAGAGGGTAGGGGATGATTCTTGTATCGTTTATACAGATGAAGCAGGAAGTATTTATGAAGGCCAAACATGGCCAGCATGAATAAAGAGAAGAAATAAAAGAATAAAAATATTGATCTTTCCATTAATCAGCTTCTTTGAGTGGGTTATTATGTCCTATGTTAAGCATATTCAATTATAATACAAAGTACAGTCTTGTTAAATTGATTACCGGCTAAACTCACCCCCTTAAAATGATATTCGATGCATAATAGAATTCAAAATTCCCCATCTCTTTCAAAGAGAGGGGGTCAGGGGGTGAGTTTATTAGATTGATGAATATTTAATCTACTTTTTTCATGAACGGTATCTTTACAGAAGAACCTTAAAGATGGATTAATTCCATGAGTCGTAGATGAAGTTCAGTTCATCAATTTAATCTTAAAACACTATCATAATTTAATTATTAAGGATTTTAACTTATTTAAACAAACATTACTTAATTTTGTCGTTTATCTTCAGAATCAGGTTTGAATGACAATACATCCATGGGACATGCGGTCACGCAGATACCACATCCAATGCAGGAGCTGGTTTTGTTATCCAGTACCTCCTGTTTTAAGGCATAGGCCATCACATCGATACCCACCTGACAGTTTCGCGAGCATTCATTGCAGGCGATACATTTGTCATTTGAAAAGATGTGAAATCTGCTTAGACCCGTTTTGGTATAGAATTTGGACATGATCTGCATCATCTTAGCCAGTGGGCACCAATAGCGGCACCACACCTTGCCGCCAAAAAACGGATAAAGTGTAACAGGGAGGATACCAACTAACCAGACATCTATAAATATCCGATAGCCTTGTAATCCCAAGTCTGCTGCTCCACTTAAAAAATACCAAACATCTTTAATCAGAACCAAGGCAGTGATGATGGCAGCAGCAATGAGAATGACCATATTCATCCGCTCCCAGCGTATGGAGGTTTTCCCTTTGGGTGCGAGGTGTCTCCAGCGATCTCCAAACGTCTCAGCCAGACCACCGCATCCGCAGATCCATGAACAATATCTCTTCCCCTGAAAGAGTACAAATACCGGGATGATCACAAATGCCAGGAACACTCCCCAAATAATCCAGATCTGGTGTGGATTATAGAAAAATGTATAGAAAAACAGGGGCCAGGCATAGATAAGGCCATAACTTCTCCAGGCTTGTTCTGAAAATACCGGATCCTGTCCCATTTGTCCCAGCCACTGGTATTCAACAGCCCACTGAAACAGGAATTCAGGAATCAGAAAGAAAAACAACCATTGGAATCCGAGTAAACTGGTAAAACGCCAGATCTGAAAACTGTCCTTTCGATCCAAGCCCCACCGCTTTAGTGCCTGAATTCCAAAAACAGTCATCAGTGTTGTGTAGAGAACCGTATACCAGAAACTCCATGGCCGATCCCCAAATGATAAGGCATCAAAACCCCAATTCCGGAATGGCCAGAATTCAGAACCTGCTCCGAGTTTAGCGCCATAGATGGTATACCATATCAGAAATGAAAGGCCGAGCCATGACCACCGCTCTCCCTTTATTCCTCTGAATATAAGGGTAGAGATACTTGCCATGGTTATTAAGGCTCCTAACCAGGCAACGGTGCTGTCGAGCTGATTAGGCAAAAGCCCGGTTTGGCCCCCCATAAACCAGGCGCCAAAGAGTGCCAGGATAGTGAGTCCTAACGATTTCCACAGTTTACCTTCCCAGTCATTTTCAAGTTTTAGCCCGATAGATTTTAAGAATTTGACCGGCAGCTCTGCGCCGATTAGTATGAATGAGTGATTGGCTGGAACGGTTGTTTCTTCCTGATGTCCACCCCGGTCAATTTCCAGGATGGCTTTATCTGCTTGAAATTTTTTAATTTGGGAGTTGAATAACAACTTCAGTCGACCTTCGGCGACTGCCTGGTCCAGTTTTCGTTGATTATCCTTAAAAATGCGCCAAAACTCACTTCCCCGGTATGAAAGAGTCACCCGATTATTTTCACTGAGGGTAATGGCTGCTTCAATAGCACTGTTTCCTCCACCAACAAGCAGGATATCTTCATTTTCATATTTTTTGGGGCTGTACAGACGGTGGTACACGCGTTGATTGTCCTCACCCGGTACGCCAAGTTTCTTTGCATTCCCCCGTTGACCGGTGGCAAGCACAATATAATGACAGAGGTAGGTCTCTTGGTTAGTTGTGATGGTGAAAGCATCACCCTCTTTGGTAATAGATTCTACTCCTTCCTCAGTATTCACCTTCAGTTTGTTGTCATCTATGATCTGGTGCCATCTTTGAATCAGGTCTTCCTTGCTTGCACCGTCTAACCATAATTTCCCTTTTGCGGGTATTGCATCCGGTTCTGCATATACCCATTTACCCTCCGGAAAATTTTCAATAGTATTGGCAATTTTTTCCTTCTCTAAAACCAGACATGTAAGGCCTTTATCCAGGGCAGAGAGGGCGGAATTCAAACCGGCGGCCCCTGCGCCAATTACAATAATATCATATACCCCCTCTTCCTTTTTTTTCGACTGCTGTAGGCTAGCAATATGCTCAACTACCTGATAACCCTGTTCCATCGCAAGTTTGATGACCGGTGCCCCGGCCAGGTCCCCAACCACAAAAAGCCCCTTGATATTCGACTCCAGATTTTTTTTAAGTAATGGTCTTCTTGAAGGACCATTTGCGGATGCGAAAAGACTTTCCAACCAGTTTTGTATTTTTGAGAGCATGAAACATCCTTACCATTATTTAAAATTCAGCATGAATAATTCAGAATAAATTGCCGAACCAAATCCTATACCCGATTAACTTCCGATTCCTGAATTGGGATCAGTTCGGAATGACACTTACTACATTGCCTGGCTGCTGGATGGTTTAGTGCCTGGCATGTCGGGCATTTGACCGGTTTTGACGTTTCAGGAATTTTTCCGAATGTAGGTATGGTTCGATCTTGTGCAGTACTTTTTATAAGTGTGACCCACACGATGCCCATAAAATGGAACAATAAACCCCGGAAAAACCACGGTGAAGCACGTAATCCCTTTTTCAAGGCAACATTACAACAGATGGCAGCTGAAATAAGAGCGGTAAAGATCCATAATCCGGCAATAAACCAGCCATATTTCATGGCATGCGGTAATACGGCACTTTCCTGAAATAAGGCCCCATGGGGTTCAAATTTGGCAAAATATTTTGCTTGATTTCTTATAAACTCCTGAAAATGATCAAGATCAATGGTTACTCTTCGGCCTTTGATCAAAAGGGCCAAGCCCGTTCCTTCCTTAATGGGAATATCACAAATGATACAGCGATCTCCCTTTTTAATGGACAATAATTTATATCCTAGTGTATCTTGCACCTCCTCTGGCGAATAATTCAGATAGATAAATTGAATGGAAATTAATACGACCACTCCCACTAGAATGAATTTATTTGTAAATAAACGTCCCAGTTGATTCATGATGCATCCCCTATATCTATATTTTGAAATTTGGAAGGACTGGTAAAACAACTGAATGTACTGAAAAAAACATGAATAGTCCAATCTGGAATTTGAAAGAAATTTTACAACATTTATCACCAAAAATCAACTGAAACACCTTCCGTTATGATACCCTTGATATCATTTTCTGGAGGAGGGCCATTATCGTAAGATCATTAGATCTTTATTCATCATATTTATTTTTAATATGGAGTATAGTATTTTTTCTTGGACTATCTGCCGTAGCA
Organism: uncultured bacterium; assembly: GCA_965370645.1. Classification (GTDB taxonomy): domain Bacteria; phylum Calditrichota; class Calditrichia; order RBG-13-44-9; family RBG-13-44-9; genus RQOF01. The sequence goes on along the minus strand of CBDUVK010000107.1, from coordinate 346 downwards.
ACTCACTCCCATGAAATATGTTCAATTTTTTCCTTGTATCTATAACCATTCTACTTAGTATAGGACCTGATCATTAAGTTAAATAAAAAACGGTGGAATAAATTTACATCTGTAACCTTAAATTAAAGTAATTCACCTCACTAAACATTTTAAATCTGTCCACTTTTTACTGTGAATGGAATATCATTCCACTCATCTCTGATTAACAACGAGTCTAGAGAGTATAAAGAACTAGGCAAGCATACAATTTATTCAAATGATTGTTTTCTACGCTCTGAAAGTAGTTACATGAAATAAATATTTAACCATATTAAACCAAAATAATCACATGTTAAGAATTGATTTT
>CBDUVK010000106.1:0-8711 GCA_965370645.1 uncultured bacterium | reverse complement strand
GCGAACAATTTTACAGGAGTTATTGGGTGAAACAGCTGAGCCTGTGATCACTGATCAGGATTCTTACGGTCCCTATCCGGATGAGCAACAATCTGTTGATTTTATGCATTTTGTCCACCGCCAAATAGACGAAATGACATCCGGAGAGTTCCGGGAGAGAGCTCCGGAAGCTCTTCAATCCCTGGAAAAACTGCTGCAAAGATTAGGTGAAGGTAAGGCAAATGAGGATCAATTTGAAAATTTCCGTTCCTATGAATCGGTAATGCCCGTTATATCTACCTGGGATAAGTTAAATAAATTTACATTTACCTCTCAGAGTATAGAAGAATATATCGGACAATTCAGTGAAAATATATCGGAGTTTTATCAGTCGCTACTTAAGTTATATCAAGATGATAAAGAATTATTTGATGGTGTTTGTGAAGGAAAGAGTCCGGTCGTGGAAGAAACCCCGGTTACCTCTCAGGAGGAGGGAATTGAATTAATACAATCTACTGAGGAACCAGCGGAAAAACCAACTGAGAAAGTTGAACTTACCGATGAAGACAAAAATCTCCGTTGGTTGTTGAGGGATTATATTCAGCATGAAATTGAGGAATTAACCCGGGAGATTAACAATTGCCTTGATGATCCTGCAAAGGAAGAATCGCAGTCTATTATTTTAGATAATCTCAAAGTATTAAGGGACTTAGGACAGATTCATAAATATCCGCTCATTGAATCCGTCAGTAGTGATATTGGTGCTGCTCTCAAACAATATTTTCAAGAAGACCAGAAATTATCTGACCCTGCACACATGTCCTTACAAAGCATATTTAAAATGTTTCCTGACTATATAGATGCGGTCTTGGAAAATTCTGTAACAACTCAGATAGATGCCATTCATCAGTTGCGGGGGGACTTTATTGGCAGTCTTACTCTAAAACCAACTGTGGGACCGGAAGTTGGTTGGAGTGAAAAAGATCAGATACAACCGGTTTTTGCTGAGGTAAATTCCCTGTTACTGAAACAGGTTGAATCAAATCTTAATGCGCTTTTAACGGATCTCAACAATAATGATTTGAAGAAAGAGCTCCTTTCTCAAATTAACCATTTGAAATTCTGGTTTAATCTGTTTGGTCTCAGCGGCGGAGAGAACATTCTCCAGGTTTTCCACAACTGGCTTGATAATCCCCAACAACAGGAAAAGCTTATTAAAAAGCAGGGTGCAATTATCGAAGCCCTCGGTGCACTTTCAGAAAATATTTTTGAAACCACGGCTGATGATTGGATCAGTCACATGGAAAATTTGACTCGCATCGGAAGAGAACCGGAAGAAGTAAGTATTGATAAGTCCCATAAGGCATTTGCAGATGTAACTGCCAGGGAAATAGAGACCATTTTAAAAGAACTACAGGCAGAGAATGCCGATTTTTTTGATATTTTGGAAAATCGGGTGACACCCCAGTTGCAGCAGATAACCGCAAATAGCAGGTTAATTGAAAATTCAGAATTACCAGAAATTTGTGACTATCTGCTTGTACAGATTCCCTTAATCAGAGAGCGGGAAGCAGGTGAACATGAACAACTTAAAAATAAAATTATTCATATTTTAAACGAAATTTCTCAATCTGCAAAAAATTTACCCACACCTCCTCCTGTTTCTAATTTAAAACAGGAAGTCGATCAACTATTTTCCGCAGCTAAAGATGAGTTGGAGGATGCGGGTGAGACTGAGCTTATCGAAGAGACGGAATTGGTTCCCCAAAGTGAGTCAGAGGAGCAGGTGCCGGATGACCAGTTTGATGACACTTATAAAGATGAAACCTTGAGTTATTTGGATGAACTGGCCGGCCACCTTCAGCAATTAAGTGAAAATTTAGATGATGATAGTGCTCTGAAAGGTATTGAAAACCTTCTTCATACAATTAATAGTTCAGCTCAGATGCTCAATCGCTCTGATATTTCTGATCTTGCTGGACCTCTGGAGAATCTGACTGAGTTGATACAAAACAAGCAGGTCAGAATTTTAAAACAGTATACCACTCTCTGTCAGAAATTTAATAAAAATGTACGTAAACGCCTGGGTGATAAAAAGGTGGACGCAGCCAAGTTCGCTGAATTGATCAACAAATATATCGCCCGATATGAGGTTGAAACTGATTCTCCTGAATCAGCAAAAAAAAAATCTAGACGATCTGGGATTTCAAAGTTAGTAAAGAAAACTTCCCGGAGAAAATCTTCCCGTCCGAAAAAAAGCCCCAAAGTTGAAGAGGTAGAGGTTGCGAGTGAAGCAGAACAGGAACCTATGCTTCAACTTGAAGAAAAAGATCCGGAACTGCTGGATATATTTAAGAATGAAGCTGCAGATAAGTTGGACACCATTGAATCACAGCTCAACCTGATCGATAAGTTTCGCTATGATAAGCAGACGTTTCAATCCATCGACCATGCAGTACATGAGATCCGTTCTGCCGCAAAAATGCTGGGATTCTCAGAAATTGGATCCCTGGTTGATCACCTGGAAGAGCTGGTTGAATTAATCGGCAAATCTGATCCTGAAAATTGGCGCGAGATCATTCCTACCTTTAGAAAATGTATTCTGGTTATTCGTGAACTCACAGAAAAACAGCAAATCAGTCAACAGAGCTACGATGAGATTTCTGATTCGATTTCAAATTTTGTAGTACAATTCCGACAAAAAGTGCCCGAGCAGGAACCTGTAGCGAAGAAGTCACCCGTAACAGAAAAGGTGGCGGAAGAGCAGAAACCGATAGAGGCCATGCTGCAATCGTTTCTTCAGGAGGGGTGGGAGTACCTGGAGGATATGAATTTTTTACTCATGAAAATAGAAAAAGAACCGGAGAACCAGGAGTCACTTGAGAAACTCTTGCGAAGTGCCCATACCCTGAAAGGATCTTCTTCCATGGTGTATGAGCAAGAACTGGAAAAATTAATGCATCTTACCGAGGAACTCATTGAAAAATTTCAAAATACCAAGGAGACACCTGGGACAGAGGTCATTGATCTATTTTTTGGGGTGGTGGATGAAGGGGAGTTTATCTTGAATGCCCTGGCAACAGGGAATAAGAAAAAAATTAAAAATTTCGAGAAACTTATTAAAGATTTTGAAAAAGTTATCCCTGGTGCTGCGGATACGATAGATAAACCTAAATCTGAAGCGAAGCCTGAAACGGAAGAAGAGAAAAAGTCAGAGTATATTTCTGTCGCTGAACCTGGCGAAGAGGAAAAGCCGCGGGAGTCACACCTACGCATGAATATAAAGCAGATAGACAGTTTATTGAACGAAGCGGCAGAATTGGTTATTAACAATAATCAGTTTAGAATGCAGATTGAACGTTTTAAGAATTATCTGCCCAAATTGGATGTTGAAGGAAAAAATCTGGATCATGTCCTCTGGCAACTGGATAAGATGGTTAAAGATCAGGAACGTCTCATGTCCATTCTCAAACCGGGATTGGACAATATGCAGGAGGTAGAAGAATCCCATAAAAATCAGTATGCAGATATTAAAAATATCATAGACCACCTGCAGAAATTTCAGAACAACTTCACGAGTACCATGCAAGGAATCAAAGATTCCGGAAAGGTATACGAGCAGCAGCTTCAGAAAATCACCAAACTCAGCACGCAGATTCATGATGAAATTATGAGGGCAAGATTAATTCCCATTGGAATGCTGTTCCAGAGGTTTAATCGTCCACTAAGGGATATTGCCAAAAAATATGATAAAAAAATAAATTTTGAGATGGAAGGAGAATCAACCGAAATTGATCGCATTCTGGCAGATAAGTTGTACGAACCGATGCTTCATTTGATGAGGAATGCTCTCGATCACGGAATTGAGACGGCTACAGAACGAAAAAAATTAAAAAAGCCTGAAGAGGGATCTATTCAGGTTAGCGCTACCCGCGAACGAAACAATGTGCTTATTACTGTTGAGGATGATGGTAGAGGTATTGATGTTGATAAAATTCGCCTGCGAGTCATTGAGTTGGGTATTCTGGGTGAAGAGGAGATTGAAAAACTAAATCCGCAGGAACTATATGAATTCCTGATGTATCCCGGTTTTTCAACTGCAGAAGAGGTGGGTTCTCTGAGTGGCAGAGGGATCGGAATGGATATTGTAAGAAGTCAGATCCATAAACTGAAAGGCGATCTGAGAATTTATTCAGAATCCCTGAAATTTACCCGTGTTACTATTCGTGTTCCTATATCTATAACGGTAACCCAGGCCATGCTCGCTGAGATTGCGCAGAATACCTACGCTTTACCTCTCTTGCAGGTTGAGGAAACTGCCAATGTTAGTCAGGAAAATCTAACCTTGCGGGATGATGGATATTTCATCCAATTGCGGGGCATGGATATTCCGGTAATCCATATGTCCAACCTCCTTAAGATTAAGGAGGTTTCATCCACACCTATGTCGGTCAATTCGATGTATCCGGTAATAATTGTTCAGGATGAGGGTAAAAAAGCGGGACTTTTGGTCGATAATATAGTACAGCGCGAAGAAATTCTCATCAAGAATATAGGAGAAAGTTTGCAGCGTACCAAATTCATCATGGGGGGCACAATTTTGGCTGATGGTAGAGTTGTTCTGGTACTGGATATTCCACAGATCGTATTTAGTAGTTTGCGGTTAAAGGAGAGGAGCGCTGCTCTGTTACCAGAAGATTTTAGAGGAACCATAGATAAGCCACAGCAGGCTGGAGGGGTGTCTAAAAAAAGGGACCTTGAGAAACGAGTGATTAAGGGTCGAAAACCTCTGATTTTGATTGTGGATGATTCGCTCAGTGTGCGAAAGTTTCTTTCGGGTATGCTCTCTAAAAATAATTATGAGGTTGAAACTGCTAAAAATGGACAGAGCGCTATTGAAATGTTGGCACAGAAGGACTATGATGCGATTGTTACTGATCTTGAAATGCCTCGGTTATCAGGATATGAGCTGATTGAACAGATCAGAGCTGATTCGCGCTGGGATAAATTACCTATTATTGTCTTAACCGGCAGGGCCAGCAAGCAGATCGAACAGCAATCGCTAAAATTGGGAGCAAATCAGTTTGTCATTAAACCTTTTAAAGATAGAGACTTACTGAGGAAACTGAGCCTCTATATTGACTATCAAGAATGAGGGAAATAAGAATTTTAATCCGATGATTTTAATTAAAAAAAGTTAAGAAATCAAAACGACTGTTGTTTTATGCTACTCTTGTTAAAAAATAAGTTATATATTATCTTCATCCTGAGCTTTGTCTTGCTGAGCGATCTTCTCCTGGGACAGACGTTCATTTCGGGAAAATTACAACAAAACACCCGCTGGAGAGGAGAGATTTATATAGATGGAGATGTGCTTGTTCCTGATGGTGTTACATTGACAATTGAAGAAGGGACAAAAATCTTCTTTAAACCAAAAAAAGATTCTCAAAAAGGAGGAAAAGACAAAGAGCGGTCCGAACTGCTAGTAAAGGGGATACTTCAGGCTCGAAGCAACAATCCACTCAATCCCATTATATTTAGCTCCGCTTCAAAAAATCCCCAGATGAACGACTGGTATGGTATTGTTATCAAGAATTTCTTTGATCCTTCCATCTTGCAGAACTGTATTGTGGAGTTTGGCTATAAGGGTTTGACCTGTTATGGTAGTTCACCGGTCCTAACCGGGGGCGAATATAAATTCAATCATAATTCGGGGATTAGCTGCGAAGTAAAATCAAATCCGGTTATCGGTAATTGTCTTATTTTTGGAAATGGATTTGCCGGCATAAATTGTGAACTGGCATCTAATCCAATTGTGAGTGGTTGTACAATTTCAGAAAACAATTTTGGTGTTATTGTTTTTAGTAAATCATCTCCGGATTTGGGTACAATGCCCTTGGATGAGCAAAAAAGTAAAGGGGAAAACCGGCTGTCAAATAATTTTGAGAATGATGTTTACAATCATTCAAGCAATATCATCTATGCCCAAAATAATTCCTGGATTTCTACCCGCACTCCGCTAATTCGCAGGGCTATTTATGATCAATCAGATAATACTGCCTATGGGGAGGTCATCATCCAGCCGATATTTGTTGAGAAAGCAGTTCCATTCCAAATCGCTGCTCTTACGACACCGGAGGAAGAAAATTTGAGCGATACTTTGCTGGCTGAAAATTCTTCTCCTGATTCTCTGCTCCAGAACGCCACTCAGGTACTGGCTCAGCTTCAAGCAGCTGAAATGGTCCTTCAGGAAACCCGTAAGCCCCAGGAAAACTTATCCGCGATTCCACAGGAGACTATGATTGTTTCCCGTGAGACAACACCGCCGGTTCCGGAACCCACTCCGGAACCCGTCATACGTGAGCCGGTTCTGGAAGCCTTTTTGGATGCGGGCAGGAGACAGTATGAACGAAGGGCGAAACCGAGATATCCGAATATCTATTTGCAAACCGGAACCCAGGGTGATGTTCTGTTCGAAGTTTTGGTTGACAGAGATGGAAATATTGAGAATTACCGGGTTCTGAAATCCGATGGCGATTTATTCACAGAATCTTCCATAGAGGCTCTGAGAAAATTTCAATATAAACCAGGCAAAATAAGCGGCAAACCTGTAAAGTTTAAAATCATCGAACGCTTCAGATTTACATTAAACTAAACAGAATGAAAGTAAAAAAATCGAATTATCTGGTCGGTATCGCTGGAAATATCGGTGTCGGCAAGACGACGTTAACTCGTAATCTGGCAGATCGTCTGGGCTGGAAAGCTTACTTTGAATCTGTGATTGATAATCCCTACCTGGATACTTTTTATAAGGATATGCGAAGATGGAGCTTTAATCTGCAAATATATTTTCTTGCGCATCGCTTTCGGGCACAGAAAGTAATATCAGATTCCGGTTTACCCTCAATTCAAGACCGAACCATCTACGAAGATGTGGAAATCTTTGCAAGATCGCTCTATGAACAGGGATATATGAGCGAAAGGGATCATCAGACCTACCGGGACCTGTTCAATGATATGGTTTTTTTCATACCGAAACCGGATTTAATTGTCTATCTTAAAGCCTCAATTAAAACATTGGTTGCCAGAATTAAATCCCGCGGAAGAGATTTCGAACGTACAATTTCCCCGGATTACCTGGAATATCTAAACCTGGCATATGATCGTTGGATCAGGGAAGCCCAGGAAAAATTTACCATTCTAACTGTGAATGCAGACGAAGTTGATTTCATCAAAGAGAATGATAAATTTGAAGAATTGGTGATAAAAATACGTGAATATTGTCCCTAAACCCCATATTCTTTTTATCAGCTATTATTTCCCTCCCATGGGAGGGGGCGGGGTTCAACGCAGTCTTAAATTTTTAAAGTACTGGAATTACCAAAAATACCAGGTCTCAATTTTAACCGTCAAACCCAGCTATTCCTATGCCGAGGACCCATCACTGGAAGATGAGATCCCGGGGACACTATCCGTACACAGGAGTGCTACTGTCGATCCCTTTCGCTTTCTTTTTTTATTTAAGAAATTTATTCCTCATTCGATTCGATCCAAAGGTGGTGGCATAAACGAGGGCGGTCAATTGTTGAGGCGTTTTTCAAATTTTTTTCTGCTTCCGGATAGTCGAATACCCTGGTTACCCTTAGCACTTCGGCGGCTTGGTAGAATCCATCGCTCGCATCCGGTGGATCTCATAGTCGCGACGATGCCACCCTTTACTGCGGGGATGATCGCTCTTTATGCAAATCGATTGTGGAAGATACCATTCCTGCTGGATTTCCGCGATGCCTGGACTCAAAATCTTTATCTGCCGACTGTGAGTTCTCTTCATCAAAGTATCCAGGAAAAACTGGAATATCGGACACTTCAGGGTGCTGCCGGATATATCTTTGTTAATCCTGTGTTGCGTGAATATTATCAGAAAAAGTACCAATTTCTAAATGATGAGGACACCAGGGTTATTCGGAACGGATATGATGTGGATGATTTTGATATTCAAGGTTTCAGAGAGAGGAACGATTCCCAAAGCAAAATAAAAATCGGGATTATGGGAACGATTTACTCCCAGGGAAATGCGCCGCTAACCTTACTCAAAGCATTTTCACAACTCATGGAAAAGGAACCCAAACTTGCCCAAAATCTCAGGTTGATTTTTGTTGGTAAATGGACCCGGGGGTTTTATTCCACCGTGGCATCACTCAATATACACACTCAGGTTGAGTTTATTCCATATTGTCCGCATAAGAAGGCATTAGGACTGGCTAAAGAGTGGGATGTCCTTGCTTTAGCTTTGCATAGTGGGATTGAAGGGAGTGAAATGGTGACGCCCGGCAGGATTTATGAATATTTATATTTAAAAAAACCTGTCCTGGCCATGTGTTCCCTAAACAGCGATCTTGCTTATTTGATAAAAGAGAGTGATGCGGGCAAAGTGGTCGATTATCACGATACTCGGGGAATTTTTAAAACTCTCTCTTCCTGGTTGACTGAAGGTATTCCGCGGTATTCTTTTAAAAATCTAGCTCAATATGACCGGAAAGTTCAGAGTCAGGAACTGATGAAATTTGTGGATCAATTTATTTGAATTAGACAATCTTTAACCCCGATTTATCCCAGAGGGATTCCTGTCGGAAAAAATCGGGGCAATTCATTGGAATATTAAAAAATGAATCATTTTAAATTGCCCTGAGCTTCAGCTCGGGGCAAAGCTTAGCTCAATTCTCCAATACCCT
>CBDUVK010000105.1:0-8797 GCA_965370645.1 uncultured bacterium | reverse complement strand
GGTAAGTTTTCACTGCTATGAAACATATGGGATTGATCATGAGCGGTTACCGAATCATGCAAATCCATAACTGAACCATTCTTAGATCAGGCATCTGTCAGAAATATTTTCTTCCTGAAAATTTTTACTAATTTTCCCCAATTTTTTTTTATGCATAAGGGAAAAATGCCACATGTTTGGGGAAATATTCCCCATTTTTCTAACCTTCCCCATGAAACTACAGAAATTCCTTTTGTGGTTGGTCCTGTAAACCACATAATATCAATATGATACGAAAAGATATTTTTTTCCGAAATAACTGGCACTACAGTTGCTTTGAGACAATTGTGGGGATCTGAAAAATGAGCGATAGAAAAGATAAAATTCTGGTTATAGACGCAAATATCGCCGAAAGAAAAATTTTATCCACTTACTTAAGACGTGAGAATTTTTGCATAGAAACAGGACGGTGTCTGAAAGACGCGGTAAGGAAAATGTCTGAAAGTTGTTTTTTGTGTTTAATCCTGGATGTTGAACTGCCTGAAATGAAGGGTTATGAAGCAGTTTCCATTATTAAAAGAATAGATCCGGAGATCAAGATCATCATGACTTCGAAAAAGAACTCGAAAAGCTTAGAAACCAGAATCAGAAAACAGGATATTTTTTATTATTTCATCAAATCATTCGAAAAGGAAGAATTAAGAATAGCAATTATGAATGCATTGAACCGTGATAGGAGAAAAAAGACAAATCATGAGACCACATTGTCTGCCAACGATATTGATCCGGATTTAAAGGAGTGTGGGAAATGATCATGAAAAACAAGATCAGTGTTAAAGTAATCGCAGCGGTGAGCATAGTCGTCATATGCATTATAACGATATTCTCCTATTTTAGTATAAACACTCAGACCCAGGCATTGATTGCCCAAATAAAACACAGTGCCAATCAATTGAGTGAAACGATCAAGAGCAGTACCAGATATGATATGCTGTTTAATCAGAGAGAACATGTTCACAACATAATTAATACTATCGGTAAACAGGAAGGCATTGAAAAAGTCCGCATTTTTAACAAGGAGGGTGAAGTCATTTATTCACCCAATAAATCTGAAATCGGCAGCTTTGTCGACAAAAAAGGAGAAGCCTGTTATGCATGTCATGCTGCAGACCAACCTTTGGAGAAATTATCTATCCCTGAGCGAACCAGAATTTTTACAGTGAAAGAGGGCGGAAAAAATCTTAGTATCATTAATCCTATTTATAATGAACCCAGCTGTTCTGAAGCAAATTGCCATGCCCATAAGGCCGATCAAAAAGTTTTAGGTGTTCTTGATGTAACAATGTCTTTAGATGTTGTTGAGAGACAGATTAGCTCCAGCCGAATTGAGCTCATCCTGTTTGCGCTCATCTCCATCATTTCGATAAGTTTTATTCTCTGGGTTCTGGTGAGGAAAGTGGTTGGAGCGCCGGTAAATGAACTAGTGAGAGCGACAAATAATGTTGCAAATGGAAATCTGGATTACAGGATAGTCAATTTTAAAGAAGATGAACTGGGTCTGCTGGGCAAGTCTTTCAATGAGATGACTCAAAAGCTTTCTGAAGCTCGCAAACAGATCGTTCAATCTGATAAACTGGCTTCTTTAGGTCGGCTGGCCGCAGGCGTGGCACATGAGATCAACAATCCACTCACTGGTATCCTGACTTATAGCACCTGTCTTCTCAAACAGGCTGATCTTAAAAAAGAAAATCAGGATGATCTTGAGGTTATTATCCACGAAACCCGCAGATGCAGTGAAATTGTCAAACAACTACTCGAATTTGCCAGACAGACTTTCCCTTATAAAACTACAATCGATCTTAATCTTGTCATTAATCGGGCTCTCAGTATTATTAGTAACCAGATGGATATTAACAATATTAAAGTACATAAGAAACTCAATAATCGTTTACCCGAAATAAAGGCAGATACGAATCAATTGCACCAGATTTTTATCAATCTTCTGGTAAACGCAGCGGATGCCATGGAAGGTCAGGGTGGAGAAATCACCATATCAAATAAGCTCATTAAAAAAAGAGGTCTTGAATATATCCAGATTAAAATTGCGGATACGGGTTGTGGCATCCCGAAAGAAAATATTCCCCAAATATATGATCCATTCTACTCGACAAAGGGTCCCAAGGGAACCGGTCTTGGCCTGGCAGTGGTTTGGGGAATAATTGAAAAACACAACGGCACCATCAGTGTGAAAAGCGAAGTGGGAAAAGGTACCGTTTTTACGCTTCATTTGCCGGTTAGCGGAGAAAAGCAGTCATCAACCCTGATTGAAACGAATAGTTTGCTAAGAGGGGAATCCAATGTTTTCTAACTATGATATTCTCATAATCGAAGACGAAAAAGTAGTCATCGATTCAGCAAAGAAGATTCTAATTCCGGAAGGATTCAAAGTAGATGATACCTTTAGTGTAGACAAGGCGCTTCAAAAGTTGAAACAAAATAAATATAAACTCATTCTCACGGATTTGATGTTACCCAAAATTTCCGGAATAGAATTAACTGAAATCGTCACCCAGAAATACCCTGACATACCCATTATCATCATTACAGGTTATGCTACCCTGGAGAATGCCGTGCAATCTCTTAAAGTTGGCGCATTCGATTTCATTCCCAAACCTTTCGCTTTTGAAGAACTGTTGGGTGTGGTTCAGCGGGCGATGAAATTCAGAGAGACGATAAATTTATCCCGGGAAAACAGAACCGGCCTGAACTCAACTTCTAAGCAAACCTGCAACGGAGATGATTGGGGTAAATATTATCTTTTAGGTCATCATTCATGGGCTAAACTCTCCCAAGACGGTACAGCAATATTGGGAATAAGTGCCACCTATTCTAGAACGATCGGAAAAACTCAACAAATCTACTTTCCGGAAATTAACGATTTAATTATTCAAGGTAATATGTTGGTCCGAATTATAACCCCAAATCAAATGATACATAGGGTGTGGGCACCCTTAAGCGGCAAAGTTATTGAGAAAAACAGACAATTTGAGAAGCAGGGAATATTGATTGATGAGGATCCTTTTATTGAAAGTTGGCTGGTTTATATCATACCAGCTAACCTCGAAGAGGAATTATTAAATCTCACACTTCCCTAAACGTTATAAAATAGAAGGAGGATAAAACAATGGTTGTCCTAATAATTATTCTTATGATAGTCACCTTTATAACTATCGATGTCTTAATTCGAGTCATATCACAAAAAATCCGGGAATCTAAAACTACAAAAGAGAGAAAGGATGCTCTGGATATAGGTTTGAAACTGGATTTTACTGAGGAGGCGAAGAGTCTTAAACGGGTAGAAGTAGAAAATCCAAAAGCCAGGATACTGGCAGTGGATGATGAGACGATCGTTTTGGACAGTTTTCGTAAAATACTAGTACTTGCAGGTTATTCTATTGAAACCGTTGAAACCGGTAAAGAGGCTTTGGGGCTTATACGCAAGAACGACTATGACTTTGTGTTTACAGATTTGAAAATGCCGGAAATGGATGGAGTAGAAGTGACAAAAGCTGTCAAACACCTGCGACCTGATATTGATGTCATTATGATTACCGGTTATGCAACAATTGAATCGGCAGTCGAGACTATGAAATTCGGAGCGATGGATTATGTACAGAAACCATTCTCGCAGGATGAGTTGGTCGATTTTGTTAACAAATCTCTGATTCGTCGTCAGGATAAAATTGATAAACAGATCCGGCCAAAGATACACTTAGTCACTCCATATTCAGGTGAGGAAAAATCAAAACATGTTTTTAATGTGCCGTCGGGTATTTTTATCTCACCTGAACATACCTGGGTCAGTATAGAAATGAATGGTGAGGTTCGAATAGGAATTGACGATTTTGTCCAAAAAACTATCGGTAAGATTGACGAAATCGTTCTTCCAAAAGTGAGCAAAAAAATCCGCAGAGGCGAACCGCTGTTCTCAATAAAGCAGAACTCAAAAATTTTAACATTTCCATCTCCCGTGAGTGGTAACATTTCCAAAATTAACCAGGATCTGGGGAATCATGCGAAATTAATAAATGTAAAACCGTACGAAGGTGGCTGGGTGTGCTCTATTGAAGCAAAAAATCTCATGGAGGATTTACAGAGACTAAGAATAGGAGAATCAGCAGTTGCCTGGTATAAAACGGAAATTGATAAACTAAAAGATATGGTTAACCGCTTTAACAGTCAGAAGAGTAAAGCAGATGCTCATGAAAGAGGACCTAAGAAAAATGATATATATATATTGGAAAATATGGATTTTGAGGTGTGGGAAGAATTTTCAAAATCATTTCTTCATAGTTATAAAAAAGTCGGAGCGGTATCATGAGCAGTGCTATTCTTACTGACTTAACAAAATGCATTGGGTGTGAAGCCTGCGTCTGGGCTTGCAAGGAAATTAACCAGCTACCATCAGACGATGGTGCAAAAAAACTATCCTCTACCAACTGGACAGTCATAAAGTCATATCGTGGTGTTTTCATTCGCCAGCAGTGTATGCACTGCTTGGAACCAACCTGTGTATCGGCATGTCCGGTGACAGCTCTTGAAAAAACGAATGAAGGTCCGGTGATATACCATGAGGACCGATGTATGGGATGCCGGTATTGCCTGATGGCCTGTCCATTTGAAATACCAAAGTACGAATGGGATAAGGTTTTACCAAGAGTACAAAAATGTTCTATGTGTTTTGAAAAGAGAGTCTCCAAAGGAGAACAGCCGGCATGTACAGCTGCTTGTCCGACCGGTGCGACGATCTTCGGAGAGCGGGAAAAATTGATAGAAACTGCCAGGAAACGAATCGAAGACCATCCGGAACGGTATATTGATCACATCTATGGTATTCATGAAGCCGGTGGGACATCTGTACTTTTTCTCTCTGATGTTCCCTTTGACCAGTTAGGATTTAAGCATGCGTTGGCAGACACCACTTATCCGAAATTAACCTGGCAAGCTTTATCACAAATCCCAAATATTGTAAGCGTGGGCGGTGTTTTAATGTTTGGTATTTGGTGGATTATTAATCGCAGAATAAAACTGGAAGATATAGAAAATGATCAACTTAGCGAAGAAGAAGCTCTTGACAAAGAATTGAATAAATCCGATTCACCGTAAAATTATAAAAGGAGCTACCAGATTCTACGAGATAATCATCGTAAGCCGAATAGCTTAAAATTAATATAAATAGAGTAATGTAATAGATATATGAAAACAGTTTTAGAAACCGGCGATGAAATAAATTTACTAAATGTTGAAGTCTTGAAGATAAAAAACAGGCAAATCTAATGAATATGAAAATTGGCAAATTAACTTTTTGGAAATGTATTACGGCAATCATATTTGTAATAGGTCTTTACATAACGATTGTCAGATTTGGCAAAGGCTTAGGTGCCGTCACCCATTTAACCGATGAATTTCCCTGGGGTCTTTGGATTGGATTTGATGTTTTAGTGGGAGTAGGGTTGGCAGCAGGTGGCTTTGTCATCGCTGCCACGGTACACATTTTTAATATTAAAAAATACGAATCAATCAGCCGTCCCGCCATACTCACAGCCTTTCTGGGATATCTCCTGGTTATTACAGCCCTAATGTTTGACCTTGGGCGTCCTGACCGTATCTGGCATCCTTTGATCATGTGGAATGTACATTCCGTGATGTTTGAAGTGGGCTGGTGCGTCACACTGTACACCATCGTTCTGGCATTAGAGTTTAGTCCGATGGTGTTTGAAAAATTTAATATGAGGGTGCCGTTAAAATTGATTCGAACAATATTTATCCCAATAGTTATTGCAGGAGTGCTCCTTTCGACTCTGCATCAATCTTCCCTGGGAACCTTGTATGTGATTGTTCCGGATAAACTCTATGGACTCTGGTACTCGCCTTTGCTTCCCTTATTTTTCTTCATTTCGGCGATTGCTGCCGGATTGGCAATGACCATTTTTGAATCATTTCTCAGCTATAGAGCATTCGGTAAACATCTGGAAAAGGATATTCTGGTGGGAATTTCCCGTGTTATTGTGGTTGTTTTAGCAGTGTATTTGGTCTTAAAATTTCAGGATTTATATCAGCGTGGCAATCTTGCTCTTGCTTTTCAGCTAAACCGGGAAAGTGTTCTGTTTTGGGGAGAAATGGGTCTTGGGGTAATCTTACCCATGATTCTATTATTCAGTTCAAAGATTAGAAATAAGGAAGCCGGTCTGTTTTTTTCCGCGATTCTGGTGATCGTGGGTTTTATCGCAAGTCGCTTAAATGTTAGCATTACAGGAATGATGCATTCGGAAAGCTACTTTCCGAAATGGACAGAAATTGGTCTAACAATAGTCATTATTGCATTAGGATTTACCATATTTGCATTTGCTGTAAAATATTTTACTGTCTTTCCAAAAGAAGAAATAGCGCGGGTAGCGACCACATCTTCATATTCGGCAAGAAATAAACGTCCGGTTTTTTCCGGCAAGCTGATTTTAGCGTTGTGGGCGTTGCTTATCATCGGTATGATATGCTTAGGTTTAACTAATAAATACAACAATAAACAATACTCACTATCAGAAGAAACCACCTTATTGGAACGACGAGTGAATCCCTTACAGCAAGAAATTAAACTACCTGACGATTTCACCTATCCTTTGAATGAAAACAGTCCGGGACCGGTATCCTTCAGTCATGAAAACCATATATATTTTCAAGATAAGCCGGACTGTCAACCGTGTCATGCGGAGCTGTTTAAAATTATCAAACTGCAGGCATCGGGATTGAAATCAGTCCGCATGGACAGGCTGTATGAAGGTGAATCTTGTGGCAAATGTCATAACGGGAATGATGCATTCGGTGTAGAGGAAGATTGTGAGGTTTGCCATAGTGAAAAATAATTTATCGAATAAGAGGGGAGAATCACGAGAGTGTATTATGGGAAAAATTATAAGACAGAATGGTCGGTTTAATATACACATTGAAGGTAATAAGGTTTTGAAGAAAATTAGAAGAGAGGAAAAAAAGGTAAATTGGACTATACTTCCCAGAGGAAGTAATAGTTAAACAAAAGAATAGGAGGTTATCATGTATCACGGTTGGGTTAAACTCATTTTTGGGGTGTGGTTGATTATTTCGGGACTCATATCTTATCTGACAAGCCCCATAAATATGATGATTATTGGATTTGCAGGCGCCGTTTTTTGTTTCAGTTCTTATAAAATGTGGCAGGCTATGGCTACCGGCATTTTGGGATTGTGGTTGTTTTTTTGTGGATTGAGTTTTCTACTTGCACATACTCATTTAGTGACCTCGACTAATTTCATTACTGTAGGAATCTTAGTTGTATTGTTGGGGTTGCACTGTATTCTTTTTCCTTCTAAGAAATTTACTTCTAAACCAGCCCTGTAAAATTGTATTCCCCTCCGATTTTTCGGAGGGGATCCAATTAACTGTCTGAGCTAATTCGAATTTATCTCAATATACTTATGATTATCAAAATCAAAATTACATGGGGTTAATTCTCAGACGTATGAGACAATAGAGCGCTATTTTCAAGGTTTATCAATAATAAGGTTAGCAATGGAAGTTACTGTAGGATTATTTCTTGTACTGTTTGGGCTTGCATTTCTATGTGAATTTATTGATTCGTCATTGGGGATGGGGTATGGTACTATTCTCTCTCCGACACTTATCATTATGGGATTTGATCCACTTGTTGCCATTCCTGCTGTTTTATTGTCGCAGGCTTTTGGAGGTTTTACCGCATCAGTATTTCACCATCAATTTAGAAATGCTTCATTCCATCCCAGTTCCAAAGATTTTAAAATTGTTTTCGTTATTACCAGTTTCGGAATATTGGCTACTATAATTGCCGCTATAATTTCTATCAATCTTCCCAAAATTGTGCTTAAGACCTACATTGGTCTGCTGGTGTTGGTTTTAGGTATCATTGTTCTGCTGAAGTTTAAATTCAATTTTTCCTGGAAAAGAATTGTGAGTGTAGGAATATTAAGCGCTTTTAATAAAGGATTATCCGGTGGTGGTTTTGGTCCCGTAGTAACTTCCGGACAAATATTGTCCGGTCGAGGTCATAAAGGTGCAATTGCCGCTACTACCTTAGCGGAAGCTCCTATTTGTATTACTTCATTTCTAACTTATTTGATTGGGAGATCAATACTGGAAATAGATGGCCCGGTATTGGAAACACCCATTTCTCAATTCTTAGGTGTGATGTTTTCAGAACATATGTTCCCATGGGAGCTCATACTTGCATTACTTCTTGGTTCAATTTTTGTTGCCCCGTTTGGAGCCTTTACCACTCGAATTATGAAGCCTGAGAAGTTGCATACTGTTTTGGGAATTTTAATAACAACTCTTGGAATTCTGACATTATTGAAAGCATATTTATAAAAAGTTTTAGAGTTATAAGGTTATAGAGGTATAAGGTATATGGTATAAGGTATAAGGTATATGGATTTAATCTTCCGCATAGCGGCCACTTCGTGGTAATCTTTACTCTTTAGTTGTCTTTACCATTTACCCTTTGTCCTTGCCCCCACTAACCCCTTTTTCTTATTTCACGTTTTATTAAATATGTCACCCCCATGGGGTTTTATTTTCGTACTGATTTCCTACACCGGTGCTTACGCACCGGCTATAAACATTTCATCCCTACGGGATTAGACCTTCGACGTTCGGCATTCGATATTCGTTTTTCCTTTACCCCCGAATAAATTCGGGGGCTATTAATATATCACCCCTACGGGGTTAATACTTCGTTATTCGTTATTCTTGT
>CBDUVK010000104.1:0-8807 GCA_965370645.1 uncultured bacterium | reverse complement strand
CCTATTAAAGGTAGGTTCCGGTAAAATTTCCCAATCTCCTTAAACCATTATTTTAATATCTTTTTTAAGATTTCTTTTTTCTGATTTTCTCGATTAATAATTGTGTTTTTGCATCAGCTATTGCTATGTGTTAAATTTCATGGTTTATAGTCCACGATGAAATATTAAGATTGAGGCCGATGAGTTCAGATGAATCCGAATAAAACAGTTGAAATTCCCAAGACATATGATCCCCGAGAGGTTGAGGACCGCTGGTACCAGGAGTGGATTGATCAGGGTTATTTTGATGCCAATGTGAATAGTGATAAAAAACCTTTTACAATTGTTATCCCACCTCCTAATGTCACCGCAGCATTACACATGGGTCATGCATATAATAATACCATCCAGGATATTTATATCCGCCTGAGAAGAAAACAGGGGTATGAAACACTCTGGCTTCCCGGAACTGATCATGCCGGTATCGCGACTCAAAATGTTGTGGAAAGGAATTTACATAAAGAGAAAAAAACTCGCTTTGACCTGGGCCGGGATGATTTCGTGGAACGGGTATGGCAGTGGAGAGAACAGCATGGGAACCGAATTATTTTCCAATTAAAAAAGATGGGGTGTTCCTGCGATTGGCGACGGGAGCGCTTTACGATGGATGAGGGGCTATCACGCGCGGTTCTGGAAGTATTTATTCAACTCTATAATAAAGGGCTTATCTATAAGGGAAACCGTATTATCAACTGGTGTCCCCGTTGTGGCACAGCCATCTCGGATGAGGAGGTTGAATACAAGGAAAAAACCGGTCGATTGTGGTATATCAAATATCCGGTTAAGGAAAGCGATGCTCACTTAATTGTAGCCACCACCCGACCGGAAACCATGCTGGGTGATACTGCAGTTGCTGTACATCCTGAAGACTCGCGTTACAAGGATCTGATTGGAAAAACGGTCAATTTACCACTGATGAACCGGAAAATTCCGGTTATAGCAGATCGGCAGGTGGACCCTGAGTTCGGTACCGGCGCTGTAAAAGTAACCCCGGCACATGATCCGAATGATTTTGAAATCGGGAGGCGCCATAAACTTCCCTCGGTGAATATTTTGAATTCCGATGGAACGTTAAATAAAGATATGGGTCCCTATTCCCAATTGGATCGCTTCGATGCCCGCAAAAAGGTAATCAAGGATCTGGAGGATCAGGGATTGCTTCTGGAAATAGAGGAACACAATCATAGTGTGGGCCATTGCCATCGCTGTGATACCATCGTTGAGCCATGGTTATCAGAGCAATGGTTTGTCAAAATGAAAGAATTGGCTAAACCGGCCATCGAGGTTGTGAAAAACGGTAAAATGAAGCTCTACCCGGCGGAACGTTGGCAGAAAACCTATATTAACTGGCTGGAAAATATCAGGGATTGGTGCATTAGCCGGCAACTATGGTGGGGTCATCGCATACCGGTGTATTACTGTGAAGGTTGTCAGGAGATGAAAGTAGCACAGGAAAAACCGGAGAATTGTCCGCAATGTGGAGAAAGTGAATGGCGACAGGATGAAAATGTTCTGGATACCTGGTTTAGTTCCTGGCTGTGGCCCTTTTCCACACTGGGATGGCCGGAGGAGACCCCTGACCTGCGATACTTTTATCCCACCACTTTACTGATAACCGCTGCCGATATCATATTTTTCTGGGTGGCCCGCATGGTTATGGCCGGTATGGAATTTATGAATGATATTCCTTTCCATTCGGTATACTTCAACGGAATAATTCGCGATCAGATGGGGCGGAAAATGAGTAAATCATTGGGCAATGGTATCGATCCTCTTGATATCATTGATAAATACAGCGCAGATGCCATGCGTTTCACTTTGATCAGGCTGGGATCTGAAGGACAGGATATTAACCTTGCAGAATCCAGCTTCGATATGGGACGGAATTTCTCCAATAAGATCTGGAATGCCTATCGATACCTGGCCCTAAACCTGGAAGAACCGATTGATAATTACCAGGATTATTCAGAAAACTTTGAACTTGCAGATCAATGGATATTAAGTCGCTTACAGCAAACTATAGAAGATGTAACTTTAAATCTGGAAAAATTTCGGATCAATGATTCGCTCTCTATGGTTTATCACTTCTTCTGGCATGAATACTGTGACTGGTATCTGGAGTTGATCAAGCCGAGATTATTAGCTGAAGGGAATGAAAAGGAGAAAACTGTTGCGCGCAGTATAGCTGTTCATGTGATGAAAACCTGTATGAATCTTCTACACCCCTATACGCCATTCATCAGCGAAGAGATTTGGTATCGTCTGAAAAATGATTCTGAACCCAGCAGTGTTGTATCTGAGTGGCCCCAGGCTAATTCCTCCATAGTCAATAAAAATGCTGAAGCTGAGATGTCTTTCGTCCAGAATCTGATTTCGGCTGTTCGAAATATTCGTTCAGAGATGAATGTACCACCGGGAAGTTATGCAGAACTAAAATTTAAATCGTCGAATAACAGTTATATCGAGCAAGTGAATCGAAATAGTCATGCTATCATGAATTTGGCGAAGGTAAAAACGATGGAGCATATTGATGCAAAAAAACTAGTCGCTTCCGCTGCTGTTGCCGTGGTCAAAGATGTGGAACTGTTTGTCCCGCTAGCCGGTTTGATAGATTTGGAGGTTGAAAAGAACCGGTTGAGTAAAGAGATCGGTCGTTTGGATAAACAGGTTGAAGGACTCTCAAAAAAATTACGCAATGAGCAGTACCTTCAGAAAGCACCGGAAAATGTGGTACAACAAGATCGTGATAAACTAAAAAATTTCACTGAGAAGCTCGAAAAACTTAAAGCTAATTTAAATCTATTTGAATAAGGAGATCCCATGCATCGTTTAATCTTTGTATTTATCCTTTTAATGATCCTGGTTTCAGTAAATCTGCAGGCAGATGAAAATTATGTAACTGTCTATAATAAGGACCTGGCGTTGGTAAAACAAATTCGAACCGTTTCCATTAAAAAGAGCGAACTTCCGTTTAAATTCACGGATGTTGCTGCCCGTCTGATTCCGACTTCTGTTCATCTTCGGTCTTTAAGTGGAAATAAAAATTTTAGGGTACTGGAACAGAATTTTGAATACGATCTGGTTAGTTCAGATAAAATTCTTGAGAAGTATATTGATCATCCGGTTGAAATTATTTTGGAGAGCGGCGAACTCGTTAA
This sequence comes from uncultured bacterium, assembly GCA_965370645.1. Classification (GTDB taxonomy): domain Bacteria; phylum Calditrichota; class Calditrichia; order RBG-13-44-9; family RBG-13-44-9; genus RQOF01. Next base: position 5,610 of record CBDUVK010000104.1, on the reverse strand, counting down.
GGGTAATCTGCTGAGTAAGTCGGGAAGAAGTCTGGTATTAAAGACCGGCTCCGGAATTAAAATTCTTCCCTGGAATGATAATATGGCTGTCAATGTAAAAGAATTGCCGGAGGGGTTGATCACCCGTCCAACGCTGATTTGGGATCTTGCGGGTGTAAAAGAGGGAAGTGAAAAGCTTGAGGTCAGTTATTTAACAGCGGGTATGAGCTGGCATGCCGAATATGTGGGGGTATTGAATGAAGCCGGTTCCTCAATCAACCTGGATGCCTGGGTTTCGGTGGACAATCGTTGTGGTGCGACCTATAAAGATGCTCACCTAAAATTAGTTGCGGGTGATATTCACCGGGCACCACAGCTCCAACCCATGCAACGGCGGGCGATGGCGGAAGGTGCTTTGGTTACTTTGTCAGCGGATAAAGGCTTTCAGGAACGGGAATTTTTTGAGTATCATATTTATGACCTTGAACGACTAACGACCATACGTGATAAACAAATCAAGCAGATTTCCCTTTTTCCCCCGGCGACTGTCAGTAGTGAGAAAAAATTTTATTTCAATTCCCAGCGTGATCCCAAAAAAGTGGAAGTGCGGGTTCTCTTTAAGAATGAAAAGAAAGCAGGTCTTGGCAAACCTCTGCCTTCCGGAATATTTAGAATCTACCAGAAAGATAAGGAGAATCTGGAATTTATAGGTGAAGATCGAATTGATCATACCCCACGTAATGAAGAGGTAAAAATTACAGTGGGGAAGGCGTTTGATCTGGTTGGCGAGAAGAATGTGGTAGATCGTCAAAAAGTTTCTAAACGCTCGGAGCGCCAAAAGATAGAAATTGAACTGCGAAATAACAAGCCAACTGAAAATATCACTATTATCGTTGAAGAAGCGTTTTATCACCGCCAATGGAATATTGAAGAGAGCAATTTCTCTTATGTCAAGAAGAATGCCCAGAATGTTGAGTTTAATATCCCTGTGAAGGCAAATGGAAAAACGACATTGACCTATACCGTACTCTATTCCTGGTGATCAAATCTATGAAAGAAAAGTTCCCTCTCAGTTTTCGGGTTATTCAGCAAATCAAAGCACAGGAGTACGAAAGATTTTTCTCGAAACTTCCTGACTATGATTTATATATGAATCATTTGGGAGAGATCCGTTGGATGCGTTCAACAGACGCTGTAAAACAGCATGAGTTTTTCCATTACTCCCTCTCTGCATGGGAGCGATTGAAGCGACGCTTCCGTTTATCAAAGAAAATAAAATTATCCAACATAAATTCTGCTGAACGGGAACTTAGGTTACATTTTCGGCAGTACCTGAAAGAAAATTTCAGGGGAGAAAAAGAGCCGGAAATTGCCACCACTCTTCCTAAGGACTGGCGTTATTCATTAGAACTGGATGAATTGGAAAATATACCGATATCCCTTGATTTTGGACGCGAAGAAATTTGGAAGAAGACGGCTTTACTCGGTTCGGTTGTATTGATTATTTTAGTCCTCGTTTCACTGTGGACGATCCGGATTGGTAAGAGGGAAAGTGGAAAATTATTAGTCCGTACGCCATCTGTAGATGGTCGGGTCTATCTGGATGGCGCCAGTTTTCTGGGATATTCCAATAAAATCATTTCCAGAATACCGCTCGGATCACACCGAATTTCTGTGGTAAAAAGGGGCTACACCGCTGAACCTGAATTTTATGATATTGAAGTTCTTGGGGATTCCCTGGTTGTAGTTGAATTTAACTTTGCACCTTCAGAGTCCGATCTGATTGGGTATTTGAAAATTGTTGCAAAGTATCAGGATTCCAAAATATTTATCAATGATCAATATTATGGTACTCTGCAGGATACTCATATATTTGCCGTAAATGCAGGTCGGTATGATATCAGTATACGTAAAGATGGCTTTTTAAATGTTCCTCCGGAACGTACTATTGAAGTGGTACCGGGAGATACCGCGATTTATAATGTCCTGCAAGTACCTGCAGGTTCAACTGGACGGGATTTAACAACTTCTTATAGTGAAGATGTGGGAAGTATAGAGGTGCTGTCCAATATAAAGGGTGCCCTGATTATTATCAATGGAAGAGATACAGGTGAACTAACGGATAATATTTTCACCCAACTTCCAACCGGAGGTTATTCAGTTCGTGTTGAAAAAGAGGGCTATAGGGTGGAACCTGAATCACATAATATTAAACTTTCCCGCTCAAAACCGGCGGGAAATGCAATCTTTACCTTATCAGCTGAAAATGAGATGGTTAAGATATATACCATTCCAGCTAAGGCGAAAATAGTTATAGATGGTGAACTTCAAGCATCCGGTCAGTTTGAAGAAATGCTCTCGATTGGTGAACATGATATTTCTTTCGAAGAAATTGTAAATTATATAAAACCCAAATCCCGATCTATTCAGGTGCGCGCCGGGTTTCCACTCTCAATAACCGTCAATTATTTTCCTCGGTTACAGATTATTGCAGAAATAAATAGTCGAGGGAATATGATCAATAATAATTGTGTAGTTTTATCCGGATATACCTTTAAAGATAGAGCATTTTCTGCCAGTGGTGAGGGAGGACCTTCCATCGAGTTTCATGATAAACTAGAGGATTACTATTGGAAATTAGGATATGCATTTCCATACCGGAATCCAAAGGGAAATGATGCCATTAAAGTAGAATTTAATCTGCCCGGGAATATAGATTATGACCAAAAATTTAAGTTAAAAATATATGCAGCAAGCTCAAGGGAAAAGTATCCTCTTTCTCTGTCAACCAAGGTTGATATTGAATTAAAATTAAATAATAATGTTTTGAGTTACTATTATACACCAAAATTTATTGAAGACCTGGGCACTATTGATATGAACGACTGGGATATCTCATCGCATGTACGGGGTGGATTGAATGTGCTGGAAATTTCTACTACCGAGAAAAATAACACCTACTATTTTTTGAAAAAGATTGAAATATTTAACGAGTAATCCAAGAATGATCTGCGCTTGCTTTGAAGCGACTGTGACCTTGAATAGTTTTTGATTCGGATCGAACTTTTTAATGTAGTAGATCAACCTTTTACTTTTCTTATTCATGGATTTATTTTCAGAACAGCAAAAAAATCAAACCAACCGGACTGGATTTGTTCCTTTAGCCGAGCGATGCAGGCCGCTTAAATTATCTGATTTTGTCGGACATCAAGATATCCTCGGTTCCGAGACTATTCTACGTAAAGAGATCGAGAAATCTCAAATCCGTTCCATGATTTTGTGGGGACCACCCGGTGTTGGTAAAACTACTCTTGCCGGCATTATCGCCCGCGAGGTAAATGCGGAATTCCGGGGGATCAGCGCTGTTGCAGCCGGGGTAAAAGAAGTCAGGCAAATTATTGAGAATGCAGCCCGTCTCCGAAAATACTCCGGAAAGAATACCATACTCTTTATTGATGAGATTCACCGGTTCAACAAAGCTCAACAGGATGCTCTTCTTCAGGCAGTTGAGGAAGGCACTATCAAACTGATTGGGGCGACCACGGAAAATCCATCCTTTGAAATAATATCACCGCTTCTATCCCGTTCGCACGTCTATCAAATGAAACCTCTCATCCCAGAGCAGATACGGCAAATTGTCCAAAGAGCACTGCGCATTGACGATAGTTTGAAGACTAAAAAAATCGTTATTAGTGATTGGGAGGCTTTATATCAGCTGGCTGATGGGGATGCTCGCCGCGCCCTTAATTTGCTGGAAAAAGCGCTTGATCTTTTCCCGGCTAAAACGATATCCTTCGATCTAAATAAAGCCATTCTACAAAAGGCTGCCACCCGAAAAATTTTGAGCTATGATAAGTCAGGTGAATTCCACTACGATCTTGCATCTGCGTTTATTAAAAGTCTGCGGGGTAGCGATCCGGATGCGGCGGTATATTGGATGGCCCGGATGCTGGAAGCGGGTGAGGATCCGAAATTCATCGCGCGGCGAATGCTGATTCTCGCCTCCGAAGATATTGGGAATGCTGATCCATTGGCCCTGGTGGTTGCAACCAATGGTTTCACTGCTATAACTTATGTGGGCATGCCGGAAGCTAAAATTATCCTTTCCCAGGTTGCTACCTACCTGGCAGCGGCACCGAAAAGTAATACCGCGATTATGGCCATTAATGAAGCGATTACAGATTTGAAAAAATTTACGGACCTTCCTGTTCCGCTTCACTTGCGTAATGCACCCACCAGCTTACTGGCAGATTTAGGCTACGGAAAAGAGTATCAGTATGCGCATAATTTTGAAAATCATTTTATAAAGGAAAAATACTTACCACCCGAGCTTGAAAATCGCATATATTATAGTCCAAGTGAGCAGGGAGCCGAGGTTGCCATCAAAGAAAGGCTACAAAAATTGTGGCGGGGAATAAAAAAATATAAACAGTCAAAAAAGAAAACAGATTAAAATGACAGGCCTAAAAAATCATATTGCCCGGTTTTATGTGGGCTGGAAAACTTATCGGACTTTCCGGAAATTATCTAAAACGCCCATACATTTTCCGGCTTCAGCTAAGGATGTAAAAAATGTGTTGATTCTATTGCCGACAGATGATGAGTATATGGATGCAGCGCTCACTTTGATGAGACACCTGAGACAGCACTTCACAAAATGGCATTTCATGGCCATGGATGTGCGCAAGATTCCCAGTGATCAGCAGGACCGCTATAATCTTCCGTCCGATCAGTTCATAGATGATTTGAAAAAGAATGACTTTCAACTGGCGGTCGATCTTAATTTTCATCACGATATCAGGATGAAACTTATCATCGGTATGTTGAACATTCAGTACCGCCTGCATCTCCAATTTTTGGACAGTAATGATTATAATATGTTTGCCCAGATCAACCCGGAAGAGTTTAAAGGATTTAACCATGTCTTTAATTATTTAAAAAGCAGTTTTACTGTAAACTAGGCCATACTATCGATTCAGGAGGAATAAACGTTGCCACGCATTTATAACTTTATTGGAGTTATCATTCTTTTGTTAACATTTATAGGTCATACCGGAACTGAAGGTGTGATCAAAACAATCCCGGCTCCGGATTTTCCATATGGACTCACTTTTGATGGAAATTACCTCTGGGTGGGAACCTCTTATGCCAATACCGCAGGGGATTTTTTATGGAAAATAGACACCACCAATGGGACGGTTGCAGGGACTATCCCCGTCCCCGATCCCAACGGATTTTACAAAGTCAAAGGACTGGCATTTGATGGAACATATCTATGGGTATTCGAGGATTTACCTTCCAGTAGTCATCCTGATAAATTTTATAAGGTCGATCCGGCGAACGGGGCGATTCTTAAAACAATAAATAGCCAGTTCAACGATTATCTGGGCGGAATGGCTTTTGGAAACGGTAGCTTGTGGGTATCACAATACTATTCCAGCAGTCCGGCAGCCAACAACGTCATTCACCAGATTGATACCAGTAATGGCGTCATCCTTCAGACTTTTAGTACGGTTGGAGAACAACCGATGGGTGTCGCTTTTGATGGTCAATCTGTCTGGTGCGCGGAAGATACCGGTTATGGTGCAACCCGGCAGGAAATTTACCAGTATAATCCCAGTAATGGCACCT
>CBDUVK010000103.1:0-8832 GCA_965370645.1 uncultured bacterium | reverse complement strand
TGGACTGGTCAACTATTCGGAATAGAATCGATAATTTACTACCGGAGCTCATTCTACTGAGAAGAAGCCTTCATCGGGAACCGGAGCTGGGTTGGGTAGAGTACAAAACAACTGAAAAAATTTGGTCTTTTTTAAGAGAGAAGGGATTAAAAAAACTTGTCAGGCCTTTAAAGACTGGTGTTGTGGCCGAGATTGTTAATGATCTGAAGGCCCCTTATATTGGTATACGTGCCGATATCGATGCACTTCCTATCCGGGATGAAAAAACAGTTGAATACCATTCCAGGATTGAGGGGATTAGTCACGCGTGTGGGCATGATATTCATACCACTATTCTCTGTGGAGTCGCCGCAATTATGAGGTATTACCAAAATAGAATACCGTTTAATCTCAGGTTCATATTTCAACCCGCAGAAGAACCAATCCCCAGCGGGGCACCGAAATTGATTGAAAATGGTGTCCTCGATAAGATTCAAACCATGTGGGGTATGCATGTGGAACCCGCCCTGCAACTCGGTTCAATTGGTCTTGCAAAGGGATGGGTGAATGCTCAAAGTATCAAACTGGAATGGGAGATTCATGGTCTATCCGGACATTCAGCCCGGCCTCATCTGGCCCGCAATCCAATTAGTGCCGGCATCCGGTTGGTTGAGAAAATACAAAAGTTTTTCGAAGAGAGAGAATCTGACGATCGATATCCAACTGTCTTTGCGTTTACGAATTTCAAGAGTAAGGGTGAAGCTTATAATGCGATTCCGGATTGTGCCTCTATCGGTGCTACTCTCCGACTCACCAATACCGCTCAAAAAGAAAGGTTTTTATTGGAGATTGAAAGTATTAATAAGAGTGTTGAAACTGAGTTTGGGGTAATATTAAAATTAAATTTTATTGCCGGTTCACCACCGGTATTAAATGATGCTTTAATAATTGATAAATTTTATAGTAACCTTCAGCAACTGAATCTTTCCGATTTTCAGATTGTCAATCATCAGCGATCTATGGGAGGTGATGATTTCGGCTGGTATTCACAAAAAGTACCCAGTGCCTTAATCCGGTTCGGGGTAGCGTTAAATGATCAGGCCCCGGGAGTTCACACCGGCCTATTTGACGTTCCTGACGGGGTGATTCCCCTGGCTATTCTCTTTTTTCTTTCTCAAATTTTTCTTTGGGACGATTAATTTTCAGTGGTTCTTTTCTTGTACTCATTTATTAACTTCCTGAAGTTAATTTAACAAACCATTTTCTAATTTTGTGACCTTGCTAACGGACTCTTAATAGCAGTACTCTCAAATTAAATAGTATATTGGGCGAAGTGTCTTATGCTCATTAAAAATGGGAACCGGACAGTGGGAGTGAAATGGAAATTATTTTCTCGAAGTCAGAACTTGAAAATCTGCCAGTATCATTGTCCCGGGAGTGGATTGAATCCAATCAATTCGGCTCCTATGCTTCCAGTACGATCGTCGGAATGAATACCCGGCGAAGGCATGGTCTCCTCATCTATAAAAAAAATATCGAATCAACACCACTTTTAATTCTCTCTCATTTGCAGGAAGAGATTTTTATTGGTCAAAATCAGTTTCCCCTGTTCAATGTGGAATATGAGAATCATTTAAGCATTGAAGGTCTGAATTTTCTTGAAAAGTTCAAATTGGATCCTTTCCCAACTTATATTTATAAATTTGGTGCTATTATTCTGGAAAAATCCCTCTTTCTCTCCCGGAATTCTCACCGTTTAATTGTTTCATATCGAATCTCAAATGGCGATAAAATTCCTGAGGTCAGGTTGGTTATCCGGGCCTTTCTAGCCTATCGACCGGTAAACGATAAGACTAATCCGGATATTTTTGAAAATACCGAGGCATTTTTAGATGCTCAACAACTCCGCTTTCTCCCGGGTCAGGATTCCCCTGAACTTTTTATGCAATATTCCAACGGAGAATTTTTTAATTCACCCACCTGGTATTATGATTTCAAATATCGGGCTGATAAATCCGATTTTCAGGAAAGTGAAGGTTTGCTCAGTCCTGGTTTTCTTGAGATCCGATTGGGCGAAAATAAAAATGAATATCTGTCATTTGCCATGGACACACTCACCCGTGAAGATCTCGCGAAACTCTATACTGAGGAAAAAGAGAAAAGGTTACAACCACAGCAAGAACTGGAAAAAAGGTCAGAATTAGTTGGTTATCTGCAAGATAGAGTGAGTAATTTTGCTAAACTTAACGGTCAGAATAGACAAATATTTGTTACAAATCTATTGGATTCGCAGTTTCATTTATCCCTGCACTGTCTGATGCTGTTCCGATTGGTTCAGAGCGGAATTCCTCGTAAGGATGCTGAAAAATACTACCAGGAACTCATCTCAATTCTGAGAGAGAAAAGCTTACCGGATCTTTTTATGGGATTGCATGAGGGAATCAAAGTTGAAGCTGCCTCTCTGTTTTTTGTCATCTTTTTCCTGTACAAATATCATATCCATTATGACCGGGGGGAATCTATAAACCAAACACTGGAAATCATGCAGGAAATTGTTTCCTTAATCCGCAGGGATCAACTACCATATTACCAACTAAAACGCCATAAACTTTTGGGAAGACAGTACCGTAAATCAGACGTGAATTCCAGATCAGATTATGAACTATTTTTTCCAATATGGCAAAATTTCATGCTAAATGTCTTTTGGTACAATATATTAAAAATGACGATACATCTGGGTGAACTGAGAGGCATCCGGATGCGTAAATATCAGAGATGGGCAAAAAAAATTAAAAATCACTTCCATGCCCAGTACATGAAATCCTTCATTTCAAATCCAATGGATGCTAATACCCGGTATAATTTTGTGTTTCATCCTAGCATGATATTTACCATCACACTTCCCTTTTCTATCATTGAGAACCGTGAGGCTCAAATTCTCTACCGGGTTCTTATAAAGCAATTTTTAGTTAAGGAGGGCATTAAATATCCGACCAGGAATAAAGAGAAAAAATCTCACCTGGTTTCTCCCTTCCTCCTTGCTGATTATTTTGAGGGATGGAGAACACTCATGAAAGATAAAGAGTTTTTGGGAGATTTTTTTCAAAGAGTATCACATTTTTTTGAAGATCAATTGAGAGAGGGTGTACTGGGTTATATTCCTAATTATGTTAATGTTCCCATTACTCCTGCTCGCCTGCCTTGCCGAGCCTCCGGTGTCTCCAGCTGTGAGGTGATGTATTTCTTATACCGCCAGATAACGCTTTAAAATTAAACTTCTCATTTAATCTTGTTAAAATTATTACGCCGGTATTTGTTCTTCCAGCAGTTTTGTGACTATGTCTAAAGGACTGGCACCCTCAGCTTCAGCGTTGAAATTTGTAACAATCCGATGCCGGAGAACCGGTATTGCACAACTACGGACATCTTCTATTTGTGGTGTAAATCTTCCCTGAAGTGCTGCCCGCGTCTTTGCCCCAAGAATTAAAAATTGGGATGCCCTGGGGCCAGCGCCCCAATTAATCCAGTTTTGAATGAATTCCGGAGCATCTGGATTATCCGGGCGTGTTTGCCCAACTAACCGCACTGCAAATTCAATAACATTGTCAGCAACCGGCATTTGTCGAATAGCATTCTGGAAACCTAATATCTCCTCAGCTGTTATTACCTTAGTCAATTGTGGTATATAATCACTGGTGGTTGATTTAACAATCCGAATTTCATCTTCAAAAGTGGGGTATCCTATCCAGAGGTTAAACATAAAGCGGTCCAGTTGCGCTTCCGGCAGGGGATAGGTTCCCTCCTGTTCGATGGGATTTTGGGTGGCAAGTACAAAAAAAGGTTCTTTAAGTGTGCGGGTCTCACCTGCAGTGGTCACTTTGTGTTCCTGCATAGCCTCCAATAAAGCCGCCTGTGTTTTTGGAGGGGTGCGATTGATTTCATCTGCTAAAATAATATTTGCAAAAATAGGTCCCTTGACAAAACGGAATGATTTTCTACCGCTGCTCATGTCTTCCTCAATTATCTCTGTTCCGGTAATATCTGAAGGCATCAGATCCGGGGTAAATTGGATTCGGCTAAAATCCAGATCCAGGACTTGCGCTACCGTGCTGATCAGCAGTGTTTTGGCTAAACCGGGCACCCCCACAATAAGACAATGGCCACGGGAGAAAAGTGATATCAGTAATTGATCAATAATTTCCTGTTGACCAATGATGACTTTTTTTATTTCATCATTGATTTTTTGGTAAGCTTTGGCAAGGGAAGCTAGCGCTTCTCCTTCATTTTCAATGGATTTTTTCGTATTCATCATCATTCCTGTTTTAATAAAGTGAAACCATATTAAAGACAGAGGTTTATTGATACAAACCATTTTTATTTTCTTTTGTTTCCCATATTTTGATTCTACCAGTGCATGTTAGCAAAACTATTGATCCCTTGCGCGACTGTGTATTTTTCACTAAAATTCGCTTTCAACGTTCACACCTGGAGACCTTAGATGAAGGAACCTGAAGTTAATCTTGAACTTGCCATTCAACACGGACTCGATGAAGAAGAATACCAACGTATTCTCGATATACTTGGGCGGGTCCCCACATTTACGGAATTGGGGATTTATTCTGTCATGTGGAGTGAACATTGTTCTTATAAAAACTCCATTGCCGAACTCAAGAAGTTACCCCGAAGTGGTGGCCGGTTGCTGGTAGGTGCAGGGGAGGAGAATGCCGGTTTGGTTGATATTGGAGATGGCCTGGCGGTTTGTTTCAAAATTGAAAGTCATAACCACCCCTCAGCGGTTGAACCTTATCAGGGCGCTGCGACCGGAGTAGGGGGAATTATGCGGGATATCTTTACCATGGGTGCCCGTCCCATTGCCGCACTAAATTCTCTCCGTTTCGGAAAGCTCGATACAGCTCGTAACCGTTATCTTTTGGACGGAGTTGTGAGAGGAATTGCTGATTATGGAAACTGTTTGGGGATACCGACAGTGGCGGGTGAGATCTATTTTGAGGACTGTTACAGTAATAATCCGTTAGTCAACGTGATGACGTTGGGAATTGTTAAACACAATCAAACTGCATCGGCTATTGCGAAAGGACAGGATAACCCGGTTTTTATCGTCGGATCCCGGACTGGGCGGGATGGTATCCATGGTGCTACTTTTGCCTCCGAGGAACTGAGTGAAGAATCGGAACACCGCCGCTCTAATGTTCAGGTGGGTGATCCGTTTGGCGAAAAACTCCTTCTTGAAGCAACTCTGGAGATGATCCGAGAAAATTTACTGGTGGGTATCCAGGATATGGGGGCAGCTGGTATAACCTGCAGCACCACAGAGATGAGTGCAAAAGGGGAGAGTGGGATGGTCATCGATCTGGATAAAGTACAGGTTCGTGAGGAGGGAATGACGCCCTATGAAATAATGCTTTCTGAATCTCAGGAGAGAATGCTGGTTATTGGTAAATTGGGAAATGAAAAAAGAATCAAAGAGATATGTGATAAATGGGAGCTCATGTGTGAAAAAGTAGGTCAGGTAACCGATGAACCTCTGCTGAAAGTGTTTTTCCGGGGAAATAAAGTTGTCGAAATACCTCCATTCGATTGTGTTCTGGGCGGAGGTGCGCCTGTCTATCATCGGGAGTACCAACGACCGGCCTATCTCGAGACCCTGCAGAAATTTGATGTGGAAAAACTTGAGCCTGTGAAAGATCTGGAATCAGCTTTTTGGAAAGTTATAAAATCGCCCAATATTGTCTCAAAAGAGTGGGTGTATGAACAATATGACCATATGGTGCGGACAAACACCAGTGTTTTCCCTGCGGGCGATGCAGCGGTTATTCGTATAAAAAAGACCAATAAAGCCATCGCCATGAAAACTGATGGAAATGGCCGTTACGTTTACCTGAATCCCAGGCGCGGCGGCCGCATAGCGGTGGCCGAAGCTGCCCGTAATGTGGTCTGTACCGGCGCAATCCCTCTGGCGATTACGAACTGTCTCAATTTCGGAAATCCCTACAAACCGGAAATGTTTTACCTGTTCCGGGAAGCTGTGGCAGGTATGGGAGACGCCTGCCGGATCTTCGAAACCCCCGTTACCGGTGGTAATGTCAGTTTTTATAATGAGAGCCCGGATAGTGCCGTTTATCCGACCCCGGTCATTGGTATGGTCGGATTGATAGAGGATTTAAAACATATAACTACCGCCTCGTTCAAAAATGAAGGGGATTTGATTTACCTGGTGGGGAGAACTTTTGATGATATAGGCGGGAGTGAATTCCTGAAAGAATATTACGGCAAAGTAGAGGGAGATTGTCCCCGCTTGGATCTCGATCTGGAAAACAAGATCCAAAAAACAGTGCTTGAATCAATTCGCCGTGGTTGGATACAGTCAGCGCACGATGTATCCGATGGTGGTTTGGCTGTTGCCCTGGCGGAATGCTGTATCGTAGATAAAAATCATCCCCTGGGGGCAAAAATCAAATTGAAAAATGATTCTCTGCGTCCGGAATGGTTCCTCTTCAGTGAAAGCCAATCGCGTATTATTGTGTCTGCCTCACCTGAAAATCGGGAAACTCTTGAGGGTTTTTTCAGTAAACAAGATGTTGAGCTTCATTACATTGGAAGAGTTGGTGGAAATCAGTTGATCATTAATGACTGGTTAAATATATCGCTAAAGAAACTGGCGAATCACTATTTCCGGCTTCTTAAGGACAAAATGGAAAACTGATTTGATGTTCAGTCAACTAACACGCAATGTTCCATCCTACCTTTATCAAAAGATAGAGATTTTACATATCAGAGGAGAGGGGATATGTATTTTTCAACTAAACTTGGACTTTTATCGTTTCTAGTTCTATTGATGTTAGCCTGTGCACCCATTCCTGAAAAACCAGGCGGCGGAATCGGTGAGATTTATGGTGTGATTAAGGATGAATCCACAGGTCAACCTATTCCCGGGGTTACGGTAATTCTTATTAAGGAAGGGTCAAGTACCCAGTCAGATGATTCCGGTGTTTACTCCCACCGTAGTCTAACTACCGGTAGCTACGATTTGAAATTTACCCAAAATGGGTATGCAGACCTCACTCTACATGATGTGCAAGTTGGTTATGGTGAGCATTATAAACTGGACGTTATTTTAAAACGCTCTTCACTATCTTCACAAGATTTCTCTGAGAGACGCCGGGGGACAGTAACGTATTCCACTCAGAGCAATAAGGGAGAGGAGAAAGAACTTCCTGCGGAAGCGCCGGAGCCCGTCTTACCTCAGGTCAGAACTCATCAGCGAACTGTAGCGCCTCTTCAAGCCGCCAGTCACAATGATAACGAGGAGTTTCCTTACTTTTTGGATTATCTGAAGCGCTTTTCAGATGTTCCTGATGTCTATCATCGAGATTTCAAGGACCGCTTCACCGTAAGAATCGTGGATGGAAATGATAAACCATTATTTAACATTCCTTTCACGATCACCCGGGAGGGAAAAACCTTATGGCAGGCTGTGAGTTATACGCATGGTGAAAATGTGGTTTTTCCTGGAATTATGTTTCCTGCCGCCTCCTCTGACCGGCTTTATGTAAATATTCACCATTATGGAAATACTGTTTACCAGGAAATAATGCACCATTTTCAGAGGATCACTGAAATCAAACTTAACCAGTCTTTTCAGACTTCTGAAATTTCATTGGATCTTCTGTTCATGTTGGATACTACCGGAAGCATGTGTGATGAAATCAAACAACTTCAGGATAATATTTATTCGATTTATACCCGCATCAATAATTATTTTCAATCCGTGCCGATCCGATTTGGCCTCATCCTTTACCGGGATCAGGGTGATCGCTATCTTGTTAAGAAACACCAGTTTACCGAAAGCATAGATGAATTTCAACTATCCCTCGATCAGGTTTCCTGTGGTGGAGGTGGTGATAACCCGGAAGATTTACAGACCGCCCTGGATGAAGCCGTTCAAAAGATGGACTGGGCAAAGGATGCCTGTAAACTTTCCTTTCTTCTTGCAGATGCCCCACCTCACCTCGATTATGATCAGGATTTCACTTACCTGGATGCGGCTCTGGCTGCGAATCGGAAAGGCATAAAAATATATTCGGTAGGTGCCTCCGGATTGAACATCCCCGGAGAGTATGTCTTCCGTCAACTGTCTGCACTCACCTATAGTGAGTTTATCTTCTTAACATATGGAGAAAGCGGGGAAAGTGATGGCACGGGAACCGGCAAGGTTAGCCATCATACCGGGGGTAATTACGAATCACAACGCTTGGACGATTTGGTGGTGAATTCGGTCAAAAAAGAACTATCGTATCAATTACCGGCTGAGCGTATAGCCCGGCGTTCTTTCGATCCTGGTCTGCAAGAGGGATATCTGAAAATTCGTCTGGACAATTTATGGATTCAGATTATTAAAGGCATGAAAGAGACCATGACCGAGGAGCCCGTGGCTGTTCTGGCACCCATAGAAACCCCTGAAGAAGAACTGTTTGATCTGGCACTTTATCTTCAACAGATGAGCACGGTTACGCTTCTGGAAAACTATCGTTTGAAGATTGTTGAGCGGGAACGTTTGGAAGAAATATTGGAGGAGATGGGATTGTCTTTAACCGGGATTCTTGAAGAGGGAGATTTTGAGACGCTATTTCGGTTACTTAAAAGTAATATTATCTTTATAGGTGATTTAAATTATGCGGGTATGGATCCGGTGATATTTATGCGTGCAGTAAGCACCGAAACTGGTGCCCTGCTGGCAGCGGCGCGAATTCGTCTATAATTTAGCCAATTAACTCCTTGTGCCAATTATAAATATGATATTACCTGCGTGTGTCATCCTGAGTGCCCGTCAGG
>CBDUVK010000102.1:0-8862 GCA_965370645.1 uncultured bacterium | reverse complement strand
TCTTTTCTCTTGATAGAAAAGAATACGTCAGTGGCCGTACTGTAAGCCAAAAGACCCGTCTGGCCAGCCGGACAGGTCAAGACTTACAGAAAAAATCAAGAAATTCAGCGGCTCACTCCATTGATATTCTGAAACTCCCGAGCACTCAATAAGAACGATTCGATATATCCCCCAATGATTTATTAAGTGCTCGGTCAAACAGTCAGAATTCCAGCCGCTCTAATCGCCGGAATCATAACTGATTTTTTCTGAAGGTCGACAAATTTAATTCAACAATACATGCTTATTCTTTATCAAATTCTTTATGATTGTTAATTTAATAAAGACGACTCACCTGTTTTGCATATAGTTTGCCACGTACGATTTCACATGCCAGATTGAACTCACCTGCAAGCACCTGGGCCGCCAGGTTGGCTCCGAATTCCCGGCTGTTAGTTATACCCATAATCCTAAGTACCTCTCTTCCGGCAGGCGGAATACCCCCTTCAATGGAAGACCAAACCCCCGCCTCCACATTTGGCAGCTCCACCCCATAGATCAGGTGATCTCTTTCGATATGAGCATATATGCGTTCCAGGCAGGTTATAA
The DNA here is from genome assembly GCA_965370645.1 of uncultured bacterium. Lineage (GTDB taxonomy): Bacteria > Calditrichota > Calditrichia > RBG-13-44-9 > RBG-13-44-9 > RQOF01. The sequence continues at coordinate 8,274 of CBDUVK010000102.1, read as the reverse complement.
GCGGCATGCGGGGATTGACTTTGCTGGCTTTATAGAGCCCATTAATAATTTCAGCACCCATACCACTATAGAAATACCAACCCAACTTCTCAACACCACGTCGATCCATTTCAATAAATGCTAAAAATTGATCAACTGATTTTCCCAAATATTTTTCTATTGTCTCCACCGGAACCCGAACCTGAGCACTCACACGACGGCCACGCTTATTTGCCGGACTTGGTTTGTAATCTCCATCATAGCCTTGAGCTATGACACTCAAATTAAAATTTATGCCAGCATTCCGCAGTAGCGCATCGGTCGACTCCCTGGCTTCACCTACCGACCAGCTGACCTCACCATGTCCGCGATATTCAGGAAGAGTTGCATAAAAACAGACATAGAGGAAATAATCTTGATCAAAATTATCCCTATCAAACACCAAAGAATCAATCCTGGCATCCACTTTTGATATCCGTTTATTTATTGCTCCGATGATCTGGTCTCGATTCGCTTGAATAATTTTTTGAGCTTTCTCCCGTTCTTTTGGATCATGGAAAATATATCCCATGCAGCGGGCTGTTGTGGCCAGGGGTTCGACCTGAACTTCTGCACCGCCATAACGATTTATCAGGAAACATCCCTTTGCCAAACCGATGGCTGACATGCCCGGACCCAAGGCAGAGAGGTTAATAAAATCTCTTTCGATATCGCCTTTCACGGTAATCTTCCCACAATAAGAGATATAGTCCTCCTGTCCGGCGACGTAAGACGCCACCAGGGGCGCATAACCTGCCAGAGGTCCTTTATAATTTTTCAGGGGACCTCTGCAAACAGTACAGCTGAGGTCAGTTTCCTGAGCCTCAAGATTATAAATAATTTTATCTTTGGGGCATTGCCAGGGCTGAATGTAAGGTTGTTCCAGAATCTCCAGATGCCTGAATTTTTTAGCGGAGATATCTTCTATATATCTTTTACGGATTTCTGCCGCCGGATAAAAATGATCAGGACTCTCTATTCCTCTCTCCAGGAGAACTGCCTCTGCTCTCCAGGGGGGAAGCTTACCCATAATCATTTCACTCAGAAGTTCTGAAACTAAGGTGGAAAGGTTCTCTAACATGATCAATTAAAATAGGATCATTTACCACTATTTTCAAATGAAAAATGTGATGAGCAGGTTATTAATTTAATTCACTGAAGTTATAAATTTTACCTGGCGATATATCGGGAATTTTTTAAGCGGTATCACCTATACGCATTCAGCATGTGTCTTAAGCATTCAAGCCGGACCATTGTATAGCCATCAGAGTCAGATCATCACTTTGAGTTGATCCGTTAAGAAATTTCCGCAGATCTGCCAGACAGGTATCAACCAGGGTCTTGGGATTGCTTGATCCAAGTGAAGAGGCAATGCCTTGAAGACGGGCTTCTCCGTATTCTATGGTATTCTTCGACGCTTCGGTAAGTCCATCCGTATATAGCAAAAGGGTGTCCCCGGGGTGTAACTGAATCTTTTTGACGTGGTATTTCGCTTCGCAAAACAGTCCTATGGGAATTCCGGTTGAACCGATCCATTCCAATCTATCTTTTCCAACCAGAAGGGACGGCCAATGACCGGCATTTGCAATTTCAATCACACCATCGGGTTTGGCAAAACCACTGGTCAGCGTTGCATAATGAGAAGAAAGAGTACTTTCACAGAAAACCCGGTTTGCCTTTTCCAGGAGTTGATTCACATCGAACTGGAGCCCGATAAGACTGCGAAACATCGCATGCAAATGGGTCATCAACATAGAGGCTGAAAGGCCTTTTCCGGAAACATCCCCCAAGACAAATAAAAATTGTCCCTCTCCTTCAGGAAGTTTTATGAGGTCGCAATAGTCTCCACTCACTGGTCCGGCCGGCAGATAGCTATAATATACATTCCATTGTCCCAATCTGATTTCCTTTTGAGGCAACAGTGCCCCCTGAACGCGGGATGCCAGATAGATATCTTCTTCCAAATCATGTCGTTGAGTTTCAGTCAGGTGATCCAGGCAGAAACAGAGAAGGGGATCCGCCAGTAGTCGTTCTTCTTCAATCGGATCCTGGCAGGTTTTACATATACCATAGGTCCCATAATTTATGCGCTCTAGCGCCGCATCAACTTGCTGGAGTAAGTTGACTAATTGAGATGGATCTTCAATTCCTTCCAGGGCCTTTTGAAGATGCCTGCGCCGGTCTAAAAGTTGTTCCCGGAAATATCCCTGATCGGCTTTATTTAGTAATTTCGTCTGTGAAGTCATATAAAGGTCTTTCAATCAAAATGAGTTTATCATAATTAGCAATTCATCAAACGCTAATGTTTACGCGATCAGCACCGAATGGTTTCACGTCGAATCATTTTACGACCATGCGTACATTTGAGGATTCATATAAGGAGGTTTAGCATTCACTGTAGCTAAAAATTTAGAGCGATTCTATCATTCACCGTGACAAAATTCAGTTTCCGATGGCCGTCAAAATGTTATTCGAACAGATTGCCAAAATGGCTCTCTCATGTTGATCGGCCACATCTTTGTAATAACGATAATCCGAAGTAGTAACCACGATCAATTGCAGTTGGGGAAATACTATGATAAATTGACCGGCATAACCCAGGGCCATAAAACATTCCTGGCTTCTAATTTCACCCAGCCACCACTGGTAACCATAGCCAATATTCTGCAGTTCACCCCAACCTCCCTTACCCGATGTATGATACTCGAGAGATTCTCTCACCCAATCGGCAGGAATAATTTGCTCGCCCTCAAGATTTCCTTCCTGCAAAAAAAGATATCCGAAACGTGCCATATCGCGGGGAACGAAGTGCATCCTCATTCCCCCGATGTAATATCCGCCAGGATCACGTTCCCACTCTGCAATGCTGATTTTCAATGGTTTGAAGAGGAATTTTTGAGCGAATTCCAGGGTGCTCATACCGGTCCCTTTTGTGAGAATTGCCGAAAGCAGGTGTGTTTCTGCTGTGATATATGCAAATTGGGTTCCGGGATCATGCAACAGGGGCAGTTGAATGGTGTATTCTACCCAATCGCTGCTGTTAACCCAGAGATTCCAATTGACATCATAATCCTCAATAGAGTTATCAAATCCGGCACGCATAGTAATCAGATGCCGCAAGGTGATCTGTGACTTACGCGGATCCATTCCTGTGACTATGTATTCCGGAAAAAAATCTAACATTTTTTGGTCGAGACTATCCAGGTAGCCTTCGCGCAAAGCCAGTCCGACCAGGGCGGAAATGAAGCTTTTGGAGACTGACATTACATCCTGTGCGTCATCGGCATCAAATCCTCGAAAATATTGTTCGCCCACCAGATAACCATTTCGAATAATGAGCAGGCTGTTCATGAATCCACTTTGTTCCGCCTGCAGGAAGGCATTGGAAAGGACGCTTTCATTCATATCCTGTTCGGCTGGAGCGGATACCGGCCACTGGTAACGGCCCTGCGAACTGATCGCAGTGGGATCCTTTTCGCAGGACAACATGAATCCAATAATCAAGCAGAAAATCAGAAAAGATCTACTCAAATATTTCATGTTTTTCCATTCTCCCGGTGCTGTTAAACATGATATAGAACGATACCCAATGAATTTTAAACCATATAAATAATCGCCATTACCCTAAGTATACGATAGATAATGATCCCCATGAAGGTTTTTTCTTCCAGGAAGACCTTTTCGGACGATTACATCTTAACCAGCATCTTTTGAGCCTTGTGCCGGATGAAAGCATATTGCATACTGTTCAGAGTGTTATGGTGAACAGCTTGGTCACAATAGTCTTTCGCCAGCTCCTTTTTTTCAAGCTTGTTATAAGCAAGAGCAAGTCGATAAAGATTATAGGGATTTTGTAAGTTTGACTGTTCCAGAAATTTTATGGCGGTTTCATAGTCTTTTTCCTGCATTGCGATCAGTCCAGCCATCTGATGTGCTAACCACACCTGGAAAGTGTTATTAACAGATTGTGCTTGCTTCATAAATTCAGCAGCCATATCCCGTGCAGTTTTCAAATCCTTTTTTCGAAGAGCAACACGAGCTTGGTTATACATGAAAAATCTCCGGGCATTGTTCTTCACCGGTTCGGAAAGATCGGATGATTCAATGGTCTTCAGTGCATCCTGATAGAAAGCAAACGCCTTATCATATTTCTTCATTTCATAGTAAATGTTACCTATAAATATGAGATCAGCTGCCATATTCGCAGGATCCCCTGTACTTTTTCCCAGATTGTATTGCCAGTCCAGCTCTTCCAGTGCTTTGTCCATTTTCTCCTCATCCACGTAGGATACTGTCATGGCAAAACGGGCAGCACGTTTCTCACCATCATTCCTGCCCATTTCAAATAATTTCTGAAGCTGCTCCCGTGCTTTTTTATATTCGCCAAGAAAGTTATAATTGGTTGCAATCCCCACATGAGAGGCCACAAAATTGGGATTAATCTCCAGTGCCTTCTGATACTGTTCGATTGAAGCTTCAAATTTCCCACGTTTCATGAGCAGCTCAGCATAGGAATCGTAGGGATTGGGATCATTGGGAATAAGTTCGACATACTTTTGAAATGCTTTTTCAGCCGCGTTATAATTTTTAAGGAAACGGTAGGCATATCCTATCTGATTATAAGGTTGGGAAAATTCCGGATTGATCCGGATGACCTGTTCATACTCCGCAATCGCCTTTTCATACTCCTGGGTACCGAAAAAGTTGTTACCCAGATTAGTATGCGCACGCTCATCTTTGGAATATCTCATGACCAGACTCTGATATATGCCCCGTTGTTTCATCGGAAATCCATCCGCGCCCGCTTTTACTCCTTCAATCCAGAGTCGCTCACCTTCCGAAACCTGGTCTTTTAAAGCAACCGCCTTATCCAGTTGATCGAAAAACCGCTGGGCGGTGGGCTGACTGAAGGAACTAAACAGATAGGCCATGGCAAAATTTGGATCTTTCTCAATAGCTGCCTCCAGGTACTGTAAAGATTCCTGGCCCTGGAGTCTTTCAAAAAGATCCCGGCCTTTCAGAAAATCTGCCTGTGCTTCCTTTGAGGACGTGGTAACGGGTATTTTTCCACTATCTCCTTTTTGGCAGCTAAAAAATGAAGCAATGATTAATCCGGAAATTAAAAATGAATAGAAACGATATAAGCGCATGGTTACCTCCATGGGTTTAGGGTCAGCACAATGAATACGTAAAATGGAGGTAGAGGTTACAGAAAATCTTGCAGAAATGACCTTTCTGTGATATAGTTCTCAGATTACGGAAATGCGGTTCAGGAAATATAAATCGCATAAATCCGTAGAGATAAGATCAACAGCTAGAGAGTCAGGTGATAATTATTGCAGATCCAACAAATCATAGAACTGATGGGGTTTTAACTCTGCATAACTATCCCGGGTAACTAAGAATTTGCGAAGATCCAGGCATAAATGACACTTGGAGTGATATCGTTGATCTTCTCCGGCATATCCTTTCTGGCAGGCAAAACTGTAAAAACCTTCAAAATCATTCTCTATAATGAAGCGCAGGAGAGGATAATTATCAAGGTCAATTCCATCTCTGACCAATTGAGTTAAATTTTTTATATTACCCAGGCTCAGCCCACCACAAAACCCCGGAATATAATTACCATAATTATCAACATGATTGTGCCAGCTCCGCAAAAAGGGTGGATCGCATGGATGATTAAAGAAGGTACTCGCAGGAAAAACCGCGGTGAAACGTTCGGGCAGGAGATGGGCTTGATAGACAGCACGCCCCATCATAAAAAACTCTGTATATTGAAAAATTTCTCTGCTGCCTTGCAATTTAAGATAATCCTGAAGAGGGAGACATCCGGTAATCCCCAGCTGATTAAAATGCCGGAAGAAATCCATCTGATATATCATTGTATTCTGACCAAAAATTTCCAGGCTGATATCAATGCATCTCCTGGTTCTTTCAAAGGGTACAAATTCAAGGTAGAATGGATTTACCGAGATCATAATTCCCTTCAAACCCAACTTTTTAAGATTCCTTAATTTCGCGCGAGTGGCCTGGTCGGTGGTTGCCCAGAAGCAATTTGTTTCCACAAATGTGGAGGGAATCTCATATTTCTCCGCCAACATTACCCCCCTGCACAACAGAGAATAATTCAGAAAAGGCTCTCCTCCCGTGAAATGTAATCCGTGACTTACTGTTACCGAATCAGATCCATCTGGAGCCGGTTCGACATAGACGGCCAGAGTTTTCAGGATATCCTCCAGATCTGATTTGGAAATCCAATCCCCGGGCCAGCGTGGAGAACAGGCATACATACAATGTCTACAACTGGCATTACATTTATATGACAGGAATAAACCTACTGACACTGGAGCGGGAATATTTATTTTCATGATGGAAATTTAATCAGAACAGATCATAAGATGAATTGTAAAAATATATCCGATATTTCTGTAGATTTAAATATTGTGATTATTGCCTTAGCTCCAAAGATATTTAAAAACGAGTTAATGCTGTTGCCCAGATTTGATTGGTGAAAAGAATGAAAAATAAAATGACTACATACTCACGTACCCTATCCCTTTTCCCTTCCCCTGCTGGCAGGGGAAGGGCTGGCCTGCCTGCCGTAGCTGCGGCGCAGGCAGGGGTTAGGGTACAAAGTACGTCGAAAATTAATCAAATGAACAAAAAATTAGTATGCATTATGTGACTGTGAACTAAATATATTATAAAATCACCCCCACTAATCTGATTCTGCCTATTTCATTTTAAATACAAGATTTATCATATATACTTCCGGAATAAGAGCAATAATCATATTTAAATATTGTGATTGAATAAGATTTGGTAAAAACAAAGCCCCCTGTATTGGGGGCTTTTAATTTAAGGCATTAGGTCAAAAATAGATATTGTGTATGATCTATCTGATAAATTTTACCAGATAAGCACTCTTTTCTCCGGCGCAATATACATCCTATCATCAGGCACCACCGAAAATGCCGCATAAAATTCCGGCATATTAACCATCGGACCAACAATCCGGTATTGACTGGGTGAGTGAGGATCGGTAAGCAATCTTTTCCGCAATTCTTCATCACGATACTTCCGCCGCCAGAACTGTGCCCAGCCCATGAAGAACCGCTGTTCACCAGTCCAGCCATCAATGACCGGGGCTTCTTTACCCTGCAGTGACATCTGGTACGCGTAATAGGATATTGTTAATCCGCCAAGATCTGCGATATTTTCACCCAGAGTTAATTCTCCATTTATCCGAAAAGTATCAATCGGCATATATTGCTCAAACTGTTCCACCAGAATCTGAGTTCTCTCTTTAAATCCCTCTTCGTCTGATGTTTGCCACCAGTTTCGTAAATTTCCATCTCCATCCGATTTTCGTCCCTGGTCATCAAAGCCATGGGTCATTTCATGGCCAATCACCGCGCCAATAGCTCCGTAATTCACCGCATCATCTGCTTCCAGGTTAAAGAACGGGGGCTGCAGAATGGCAGCCGGAAAAACCACCTCGTTCATACTCGGATTATAATAGGCATTCACCGTCTGGGGTGTCATAAACCATTCTTCCCGGTCGATCGGTTTCCCCAATTTGTTTATCTCCCGTTGATATTCAAAATTGTTTGATCTTTGATAGTTGTGAAGAAGTTCTTCCTTATTAATAACTAATCCGGAATAGTCTTTCCATTTATTAGGATATCCAATCTTGGGAATGAATTTTGCCAGTTTTTTCAGAGCCTCCTCTTTGGTTTCAGGGCTCATCCACTCCAGCTGTTTTATTCTTTCCGCATATGCCTGACGCAAATTTTCAACCAGCAGCACCATTCTTTCCTTCGCTTCCGGCTTAAAATGCCTCTGGACATAAAGCTTCCCCACGGCTTCACCAATCAAACCATTCACTGCTGTAACAGCCCTTTTCCAGCGCGGGCTTAATGATTCGGTGCCGCTTAAGGTTTTTCCGTGAAAATCAAAATGGAGATCAACCAACTCCTGATGTAACAGGGGTGCAACGTCATCGACTAACTTGAAAGTAAAATAGCTTTTCCAGTCTTCCACAGTATATTTGGCGTATACCCGATTAAACTGTTTGAAATAACTGGGTTGGCGTACGATCATCTCAGTCACCTGCGGTATACCAGCTTTTTGCACATAAAGAGACCATGAAAATGCCGGCGTTAATTTATCCAGATTCTTAAGATTGTATTTATTATAGGTTTTATCACGATCACGATTTTCCACCCGGGTCCAGTGTCCTTTTGCCAGAGC
>CBDUVK010000101.1:0-9018 GCA_965370645.1 uncultured bacterium | reverse complement strand
TCATCACCAACAATACTCATCGATAGTCCGATGATAATGCTCCAAAACACAATTTCCAGCGGTATTGCGTTCCAGCGAAATACTACCTTGAGAGAGAGTTTCAGTTTTTTTATATAAATGATGGGGATAATGATTAATCCTATCTCGCCGAGGGTGATGAGTAACTTAAATGTTGTAGATGTCTCTTGTAGTTGCTCCGGCTGGGAGATAAAAAACCATAGAACGAGTTGGGTAATAAGAACAATAAAAATAAACCCGGCAATAATAACCAGAAAAGCCTCCATAGGCTTGGGGAAATTGGGTTTTTCCTCCATGTTAGTCTCCAGATATCATAAGTTTAAATTTATCCAATAATGATAAAGAAACATCATTTGTGGAAAAAGGCAATTTTAAATTTGATTTTTAGAAGAAGCTGGAATAATGATTCATCAAAATACCACCCGCCACGGCAACATTGAGGGATTCCGCTTTGCCGACTTTGCTAATTCTAACGTTGATGTCAATCAATGATTTTACAGGTGTTGATATTCCGGTTGCTTCGGCTCCCAGGATAAGGGCCACTGGTGATGCCGGGCTGTGTTCTTCCAATCTGCGGGAAGCCTTGGGGGAGGTTCCCACAATGGTAAAGTTGTTCTCCTTTAAAAATACGATAACTTTCTTAATATCCTCAGCTTGAGTAGAATGTATCCTGAAAATGGAGCCCATCGAGGTGCGGACCACTTTGAGATTATAGGTCTCGACGGTATTTTTGGAACTGATAATGGTTGAAATTCCGAACCAGTCTGCGCAGCGAATGATTGTCCCCAAATTTCCCGGATCCCTCACTCCATCAAGTAAAAGAATGACTCCTGTCTTAGGAATGATGGATTTTAGACTTTTTACCGGGGCCGGTTTTTTCATAACCAGAAGAATGCCCTGGGGTGATTCTGTGTCTGAAAGTTTGCGAAAAATATCAGGTTTCAATATATGTGGTGCCAACCCGCGCTCACTGATTTGTTCAATAATTCCTGAGTAAGCTGATTCTTTGAAAAAATTTTCCTCTAAAAAAACAGCTTCGATTTGCCAGTTGGATTGTAAAGCTTCCTGACAAATTCGCTTTCCTTCCACAATGAAAAGCCCAAACAGGTCGCGATACTTTTTTAAGTGAAGTTTCTGATAATCTTTTATCGATCGCATGGGAAACAGAGGTGTGTTTTTCCTTAAAACTCTTGTGAGTGTAATCAGATATGGTCTATGAGTTGTTCAATTATTTCTTTGACCTGATCGACGAATTCTTCCGGCACCCAGATGAAAGCCTCATTACCCGCCAGGCTTGTTCCGGTAAAACCATAAGCTGTTGCCACCCCATCCTGGGAGAGGGAGTAGGGAATTTTCTTTTTCTCAAGAACTTCAGAAATCATCTGGGCATAAGGCATCCCCGGTAGAGGGCCGATCTTCTGCCATTTCTTTATATCGTCTGACGAATTCATATAAAGGCCTTTTTTAGAATGTTTTACTCAGACCAAAGATCTGGTCGATATTTAATACAAACATTAAACCGTTTCCCGGTTCTTCCAGAGAACCGACAATTTGCTCTATGGCTTTTACCGCAGGTTTAACCAAATTCTCAGGTATAACAGTTAAAATGGTTTTATTTGCCGGGCGACTCCCCTGCAATAGGCTTTTAAATCCCGCAAAAATTGGAATATCCCGGGCAACTATCGATCCCATACCAACACTATCGAGGATCGTTGCACCTTTAATATTAAGCTCAAAAAAAGCTTCCAGAATTTCTTCCAGATGCTCCTCCTTGTTGAGGATAAACACTATTAATTTCATGAGACAATCTCAAAATATTTTTTCTCTTCCTCTTCTAACAGCGTATAAGCCGCAGCGGGATCAGAGACCTGCAGGAGTTCTTCTCTTAACTGCTCTTTGGCAATGAGACGGGAAATTCTACTGAGTAGCCGGATATGCATTCCCGGATTTTCTTCCGGTCCAACTAGAAGAAAGATAATTTTAACCGGCTTTTTATCTATAGAATTGAAGTCAATACCGTTTGAGGTCAATCCAAGAGCGATGGCAAATTTCTTGCACTCCTTTTTTTTACAATGGGGAATGGCAACTTCTCTGCCAACTCCGGTAGTCATTATTTTTTCACGTTCTATTACTGCTTGAAAGATAGCCTCCGGATCGGTAAAGATATCATGGTCTTCCAGTTCCCCGATCAGTTCTTTGATGACGTCTTCTTTTTTGGACGATTGTAAAGGAACTTTGATGTAGGCCGGCTTGAGAACGTCAACCAATTTCATGGATCACCTCCGGATTAAATAGTTAAAAATATAGGGAATTCTGGGTTTAATTCCACCAAAAAAAACAAAAGCATCTTGTACCGGAAAACCCTATCTATCAATAAATTTGGAAATGTGGTGGCACTCTGAAACTCATAAATCCTCTTGATTAAGTATTGGTTAAATATTAAGTTACAAAAAATTTGATATTTGGAGTCAAATAATTGAAAACCCTCAACCTTGCCCTGGCCCAGATGAATCATGTGGTCGGAGATTTTGAAGGAAATTTCCGCAAGATTGTGAAGCAGATTGATCGTGCCAAAAAAGCCGGGGTTGATGTTGTTGCTTTTCCCGAAATGTGCCTCCCCGGGTATCCGCCGGAAGATTTGCTCTTAAAGCCTGAATTTATCCAGGAAAACCTCGCCTATTTGAAAAAAATATTACCCCATACCGAAGATATAATGGCAATTATAGGTTTTGTCGATCGGGGAGATGATATTTATAACGCTGCGGCGGTGTTATATGGAGGTGAAGTTTTGGGAACCTATCATAAAATATTTCTTCCTAATTATGGGGTGTTCGATGAAAACCGGTATTTTCAGGCAGGCAAAAAAGTGCAGGTTTTTATTCTTAATGATATCCGGATTGGGGTAAATATCTGTGAAGATATCTGGTATCCCGGAGGTCCGACCCGGGAACAAGCCTTGTATGGTGGCGCGGAGGTAATTGTAAATATTTCTTCCTCTCCTTATCATTATGGAAAAGCTCAGGAACGGCTTGGCATGTTATCCACCCGGGCCAAAGATAATGGAGTCATTATTGCCTATGTGAACACTGTAGGTGGGCAGGATGAACTGGTGTTTGATGGAAATAGTATGATCATTTCTGAGGATGGTATCCTGTTGGGGAAATCGCCCTCTTTCGAGGAAGATTTACTGCTGCACACCCTCTATCCGGAAAATGTTTTTAAGAAACGAATTCATGATCCACGTAGACGAAAAGAAAAATTAGCAACGGGTGTGAAATGGAAATTGGATGTGATTTCGTCAAAAAAGTCAAGAAAAAAGGCCAACAAAAAAGTCCATACAAGCCGGATTTCAAATTTTCCTGAGATTAATGCTGAAGTCTATAAGGCATTAGAAACAGGTCTCCGGGATTATGTAAAGAAAAACCGCTTCAAAAAGGTGTTGGTGGGTATTTCAGGGGGTGTCGATTCAGCTTTGGTCGCCACCATCGCGGTGGATGCTCTGGGTGCTGAAAATGTAATTGGAGTAGCTATGCACAGCCAGTATACCAGTGATGCGAGTACAGCAGATGCCCGAAAATTAGCGAAAAATATGGATTTTGAATTGCTTGAAATTCCTATTGATAATTTATATCAGGATTTTCTCTCCCAGATGAAACCGGTTTTTAAGAATCGTCCGACAGATATCACGGAAGAAAATATTCAGGCGCGTATTCGTGGTATTATATTAATGGCTCTCTCCAATAAATTTAGCTGGTTGGTACTTGCAACCGGAAACAAAAGTGAAATAAGTGTTGGATACTGTACATTGTACGGGGATATGGTCGGTGGATTTTCGGTGATCAAAGATGTTTACAAGACCATGGTTTACCAACTGGCGGAATTTCGAAATCAAGAAGCCGGTTCTGATATTATTCCCAGGAGAATTATCTCCAAAGCGCCCTCAGCAGAATTGAAACCTGACCAGAAAGATACTGATTCGCTGCCACCATATCATATTCTCGATCCCATACTGATGGCTTATGTTGAAGATGACCTTTCTCTGAATGAGATAAAGGAATTGGGATATGAGTCGAAGATGGTAGAAAAAGTGATTCAGATGGTGGACCGGAATGAGTATAAACGGCGGCAGGCTGCGCCGGGTATAAAAATTACCTACCGTGCGTTTGGGAAGGATCGCCGATTTCCGATTACCAATCGCTTCTAGTGTAAACGACTTGGTCTGCTTTTCGATAAAAGGTGTCAAGAATAATGGGAATTCGAGAGTTCATAATTTCATTTGGAGCTTTTCCCATAATTAACTAAATTTTGCAGTTCAATGACTTTGTTCAGTCATTACCAGAGGAGGAAAGCATGAAAACGAAGAATATTACATTGACTTTAATACTCTTGATATTGATATCAGCGATTTCCGGATTTTCGCAACAGAATATTGAGAGTCTTCTCAATGCAGTGGAGAATGAGATGAGTCAGTTGAGACAGAACAAGTTTGACCTTCTTTCTCCCGAAAATTTTAGTAAAGCAGATGAGGAGTATAATAAAGCAAAGAGGGATTTTGCAGCGGGAAAAGACATTCGCAGTATTCGGGAAAAACTGGAAAAAGCCGGTCGCTATTTAAAGGCGGTAAATGATATTGGCAAACAGGGAGAGATTTTATTTAAAGATGTCCTGCAGGCGCGAGAGGATGCTCTGTTGGCCCAGGCACCTGAATTTGCGGTGACCGAGTTTGAGGAAGCTGAGAAGAAATTTCTGGACGCCAGTGGACGGCTGGAGAAAGGTGATCTGAACGGGGCTCGCAGCCGGGCAGGAAAAACAGAAGATGCTTTTCGGCAGGCGGAATTAAATGCCATTAAAGAGAGTATCATCGGAACTGTACGGGGCCTGTCAAACGAAGCGGAGAGACGTGGAGTAAAAAACAATGCCCCTCTGACTTTGAAAGAAGCCCAGATTTTATACGACGAGGTTTTAGTTATTCTCAATAGTAACCGCTATGCCAAATCAAATGCCCGGGAAAAGGCCAGTGAAGCGGCCTACCAGGCCAAACATGCCATATATCTTGCCGGTGTTATCGAAAAATTAAAAAAAGATGACAAAAACTGGGAAAAACTTATCCGTGATTTTGAAGTTAGAATGGATAAAATTGCCAATGAAATGGGATTTGAAGGAAAGTATGATAAAGGATTCGCTGAAACCGAGGAAAATATTGTGTTGGCAATACAAAGTCTGCAGGAGGAACATAAAAACCTGACAGCTGACCTTAATAAACTCCAGAGTGAAAATGAAGAATTGAATCAAAAGATACTGCAGTATGAGAATACAGTAGTAAGTGAACTCCAGCAGAAAAAGGATAGAGAAGAAAAATTCAGAAAAATTGAAAGCATTTTTACCCGCGATGAAGCCCAGGTGATCACTACCGAAAACCAGTTAATCATTCGTCTTTATGGATTGACATTTGCATCGGGTTCTGCTGTGATCGCCCCTGACCAGTTCATGCTCTTGACCAAGGTAATGAGGGCACTACGGGAGTTCCCCAAAAAGAAATACCTGGTTGCAGGTCATACCGATTCACAGGGCAATGATTCCTATAACCTTAATCTCTCTGAAAATCGGGCAGCAGCGGTCAGGGCTTATATCGAAGCCAATATGAGTTTACCACCGGAACAATTTGAGAGTATTGGATATGGTGAGAGTAAACCGATTGCCAGTAATGATAACCCGGATGGTCGACGCCTGAACAGACGTATCGAAATTGTTATCGATCTTCAGCAGACTATACTGGGTGCAGGGACGAACTAACATCACGATTTTATAAAGTATGTACTAAAATTTGCCCGTAGGGATTTCTTCTTCTACGGGCTTTTATTTAACCTGATATCAATCATTGATTTGGAACTGCAAATATTTATGACGGGTAATATAGAATATCAGATTTATCACAATCATCCCAATATTTTATGCCAATCACTCTGGCAAAACCTGGATTCAGATCAATCAAAAGAAACGGATGGGCCTGATAAAATTCTTGGGTTTGAGTTTTTGAAAAAGTCTTACTTCTCTGCTGATAGCCTGGTATATGCCAATCAGGTTCATGGCAAACAGGTGGAACAGATTAATAAACCCGGGGTTGTGAATCAATGCGACGGCCTGGTAACAACCCGGCAAAAATTACCCTTGCTAATTAGAACAGCGGACTGTGCTTCAGTAATGATTTACTCTCCGGAACAAAAATCTATTGCCAATCTTCATGTGGGATGGCGTGGTGCTGCTGCCGGTATTATAACTGCCGGTATAAAGAAACTTTCTCACCAACAGATCCAATCGCTAAAAAATATGGAGGTTGCGATTGGCCCCATGATTAGCGGATGCTGTTATGAGGTGGGGGAAGAATTTTATCATGCTTTTGATGATAAATATTTAGAGAGACGTCATGGTAAGATATTCTTTCATCTGGAGTGGGTCGTTGAGGACCAGCTTCTTGGGGCCGGAATTTTGGCAAAGCACATTGAATTTTCTGCAGAATGCACTTGTTGCAGTCCATTAGGACTTCCATCGTACCGTAGAAATAAAACCCTAAATCGTTTGATAAATGTAATTGAAATTAAGGAGATTTAAAATGAAAGCAATTTTATGGGTAACGATAGTTTTTTTAATGTTACCGGGATTCTTGTTTGCCCAGGATTCCCTGCAGATGAATCAAAAATATATTAATTTTGAGATCAATCGTACGCCATTTATTACTGCCGGATATTTTTTACAGGATGGTCTTGCCCTGGAAGCCGGCATTGGCCTTGCCTTTGATGGTGAAATTAGTAGTAACGGATTGGGTCTGAAAATAGGGTTGGACAAATATTTTGGTGCTGCCCGGCTTACTCCTTTTGCCGGGGGATATGTTCTGTTTGAGATCAATCCAAATGCACTTTCCACAGCAAACTGGGAAGGATCTCGGTTGACCTTTGGCGGACAGTGGGGATTAAACTATTTTGTCCTGGACAATTTTGCTATCGCCGGGAGTATCGGTGGTGAACTGTTGATTAATTCACCTAAAGAAGTCAGTAATTCAACTAAATTGACCAGCTTTACATCGGGGATTAAATTCCGGTTTTTCTTTTAATACTGGGATATAAAATATTGAAATCCTCACGGTATGAATCCGGTTTGATATTGTATCATGCAAGGAGAGCAGGTGGATCTGTTTAAGTCGATTTTATTGGGGATTCTGCAGGGTCTGTCAGAATTCCTACCTGTCAGCAGTTCGGGGCATCTGGTTATCGCGGAGTATCTTCTGGATTTTAACATTGGTGGACTGGCTTTCGAGGTATTTGTTCATTTAGGTACCCTCGTTGCGGTTTTGCTGGTCTTCAGAAAGGATATTTCCCGGTTGATACTTGCTGTTCCGGATATTTTCCGATTACCTTCGGGAAAATTATCCAAGGAGAGAAGGGAATTTGCTCTGCTGGCCATTTATATCGCAATTGGTTCTCTCCCCGCTGCCCTGATTGGCCTTTTGCTGAAAGATACCATTGAGCGGAGTTTTGAAAGCCATCTTTTGGCCCTTGTTATGCTATTTTTCACCGGTATTATTGTATGGAGTTCCCGCTATACCCGGGAAAAAGGCAGGGAATTAAGTGGTTACCGTGCCTTGCTCATCGGAATCGCCCAGGCGTTCGCCATTCTGCCTGGTGTGTCTCGTTCAGGATCTACAATTGTGACCGGCTTGTGGCTGGGATTACCACGTCATCAGACGGCCCGGTTTTCCTTCCTGCTCTCAGTACCCGTAATTTTCGGGGCCGGCGTTTTGAAAATGAAGGATGTCGTTCAACAGCCTTTACCTGAAACTGAAATATTTTATATTATATGCGCCACAATAGCCGCTGCAATTTCCGGATATTTTGCCATTATCTGGTTACTTAATGTCATCAAAAAACAGAAACTGGAATGGTTTGGAGTGTACTGCATGGCAGTAAGTATTATTGGTCTGATCTTCTATTTCTGGTCTTAGTTCCACTCCATTAATTTCCTTTATTAAAATTCTTCATGTTGGAAAATTAGACATCACCCTTCCAGGCATTTCCTGGTACTCATATTTCATGCCTCGAGTACCGAGCTCAAATAGCCTTTTTTAAAGACGATTTACCTGAGTCAAGCTGTTAAATACGGACTCATCTTTTCCCCCTCAATCTTCGAAATCATTAAAAAATACTCAATATTTCTATTTCAGTGTCGACTAATTAGTAGAAGGTGATGAAAATCAGGTCATTTTCAGGACGACAGGAAAAATATGAATCTTTATAATTATTTGATTTATAACGATTTACAAATGTTGGCATGTAATTTGATTCATATTTTATGCGTGAATGCAATGAAAGAGTGTCATTGTAACAAGGAGGTTCAGTAATGAAAATACCCTGATTTAGATAGATTGAACCAAACCTTTTAATTAAGTCACTCTAATTAACCCAATTCATTTAATTTAAGGAGGATTTATAATGGGTCAGCAGCAATTATTACTTATCGTGTTAGGTATCATCATCGTCGGAATCGCCATTGCCGTTGGTGTGAACATGTTCCAGCAAAGTGCAGTGGACACTAATCGCCAGTCAATGATTAGTGATCTGACGAACCTGGCTGCCAAGGCACAAAGGTACTATCGTACACCGCAGGAACTGGGTGGTGGTGCTCAGAATTTCCTGAATTTCAAACTGGGCCGGCTGGACACCGCTAATGCAAATGGAAGATACCATGTTTATGCTTCCGGTTATCCTACCACTCCCGAAGTTATACCCGCCTATACCGCTAGTGTTGAAATAACCGTTTCGGCGGTTGATACGATCTGGTTGGCTGGATGGGGTCAGGAAGATGGTGATGTTCTACCCTTCAAGGTTATGGCTGTTACTGCAGTAGCACCTTCCGGTATTCAGACCACAATTATTAACTAAGAGTGGTTAAATGAAAGGCGGGCCTCGTGCCCGCCTGTTTTATCTTTATTGATTAAGGTGAGGAAAG
>CBDUVK010000100.1:0-9041 GCA_965370645.1 uncultured bacterium | reverse complement strand
ACTTTTATGCGACTGATATAAAAAGCAATTCCACCGATAATCAAACCAATCAGACTCAGAAAAGTGGCCAGAGTTGGATTCCAGAGGGCGGTTCCGATATGAATGGATTGTGCAATTCCTGCCGTATCCAAATTCAGGATGGGGGCGATAAACTGTTTTATAGGAAAGCTGGCGAAAATGCCGAAAGTAATGCAGAGAAAGGCTAAAACGATCATGGGAACATACATTGACCAGGGTACTTCATTGTAGATTCGGGATGAATCCCGCGAATCCTGTAGCTTCTTTTCACCGGACTTTTGTCCCAGGAAGGTGCCATAGAGAAGTTTTAAAAAACTAGCCAGGGTAAGGGCGCTGCCAAACATGGCGATAACTAAAAAGATCATAGATGCCGCAGATCTGCCCTCTACTAATCCCTGGTATATCATCCATTTAGAAACAAAACCGTTTAGGGGCGGTATACCGGAAACGGAGAATGCGGCAATCAGGCAAGCGATAAAAGTGATGGGCATTGACCTGGCAAGGCCTCCCAGTTGATCCAATTGGGTGGTTTTTGCTCTGTCTTCCACAGCACCTACTGAAAAAAACAGGCAGCTCTTATAGATAGCATGGTTTAGCATATGAAAGATTCCGCCTGCAATGCCAATCGGATGGCCGGACCCAATTCCAAGCAGGATATATCCAACTTGTGTGATGGCACAATATGAAAGTAAATTTTTCAATTCGCTCTGAATGATCTGCATAAAAACACCGCCCAGAATAGTAATAGCGCCAATAATCATTATGACATCATTCATGGAGGAATCAGTGGGGAAAATAAATACATCCAGAGAAATTCTGGCAAACAGATATACTCCCAGCAATTTATCTATCGATGCCGGAAGAAAAGCTACTGCTGGCAAAGGTCCCGCTGTTGCTGTGGGAGGAATCCAGGAATGGAACGGAATAGCTCCCGCTTTTGCAATGGCTGCGACAAACATCAAAAGAAAAATGATGACCGATAGCGGATCGCCCAGGTTTATTTGTAAATCACTAATAACCCAGGTATCATAGACAATCGGAAGAATGATAACTGCGAATAAGAAGCCCACATCAGTAAAACCTAAAATGGCGAATGCTTTTCCGGCTGCCATGGCAGCTGGTTTCCCATCACCCATGGCAATGAGGAAAAAGAGAAGCAGAGTGACTAATTCCCAGGCAATCAATAACACAAAGAAATTATTTGCCAGCACAATGGCTGCGGATCCTGAGAGTGCCAGCAAAATAGAGGGATAATATAAATGGGAGATGGTTTTATTGCGAAAATACCCAGCAGAATATAAGCTGGTTACTAAAGTGAATAAACCCAAAAATACCAGTAAAAAGCGTGAAAAATGATATAACCGGAAATCCAGGGAAAAGTTAATAGTGGATATCTGAAACCAGGAAATTGTAAGGAATTGATCGTCGGCCGTGAAGGTCTTCAGGGCGAATATTAAAAAGATCAGACTTCCGATAACTGCAATAGCTTCCTGAAAATATTTGAATTTCCGGGGAATGAGTAAGGATACTGCAGCGGTGATGGCGGGTAGATAAAGAAAAGTTAAGAGATCCATTGAATCGCTCCACCTCAAATGCTTTTGGTATTAGATAGAAATTTATGTTATTCGGATTAACGCAGTAAATATTTCTGTAAGGAAGGTAAATTGGGTTCTATTCCTAAATCCGATGCGATTTGTTCTGTTTTGCGACTGCTTATTTCAATTAGATCTTTCTGAGACCAGATCCGGGAAGACCGGGTATCCTTTGCAGAAATCATTCTTTCAGTACAGCTGTAGCAAGGATCCACAGCTGCCAGCGTTATTGTGACGTCCGCAATCTGCTGGTTAATGCAGGAAGCATAAAATGAAGGAATATTGTTAAAACTCGGAGCTCGAACCTTGAGTCTCTCCGGGAAGTTTGAACCATTAGACCTGACATAATGAATATCCTCACCCCGGGGTGCTTCATATCTTCCAATTCCTTCTCCTGGCGGTATTTCTTTTATTTTTGTCTTTAATTCTCCTTTGGGCATCTTATGAACAGCTTGCCGTAAAATCTTAATGGATTCCAGTGTTTCTATCACTCTGACAAGGAATTTTGTAAAAACATCACCGTCATTCATGACCACCACATTCCAGTCTAGCTCGGGGTATGCCGCATAGGGATCGTCCCGTCTAACATCGATATCTACCCCGGATGCACGGGCGGTTGGGCCCACCACACAATAGTCAATCGCATCTTTTTTCGACAGAGTGCCGACGCCTTTCAATCTGGCCTTAAGCACCGGATCATCCTGTACAGCTTTTGCCAGCATATTTACCTTGGGTTCCAGCTCGTCTAAAGTTTTCAGTAATTGTGGAAATTTATCATCATCCATGTCTCTCCGTATTCCCCCTACCTGGAGCATGCCACAGCTCTGCCGATTTCCGGTTAAAAATTCCATCATATCCAGGATGGGTTCCCGATATTTCCAGGTCCACATAAATACCGTGTTGTACCCAATAAAGTGACCAGCAAGTCCCATCCAAAGAAGGTGACTGTGAATACGTTCCAGCTCACCTAATATGGTCCGGATATATTTTGCCCGGGGGGGGATTTCAATCTGCAGCAAATCTTCAACTGCATTACAAAAGCAGACGGTATGGGTAATTGAACAGATACCGCAAATTCTTTCCACCAGAAATACCACCTGATCATAGGTTTTTTGCTGGGCCAGAAGTTCAATTCCTTTATGGATATAACCAATATTGACATCTATATCAACCACGGTTTCGCCTTCAACCGTCAGCAGAAAATTTTCAGGTTCATCCTGTAAGGGATGAAAAGGACCGATGGGAATGATTGATCGCATGAGAAACTCCGGATTAAATTTATTATTTTAAGGTGTAAAAAAAAATTATAGAAATGATAGTTTTTATTCTGACAGAGCCTTTTCCGGACCACTTTCGGGTAACAATCCATGTTTTTCCTTGAATTTCCGAATATCGAAATCCTTTCTGAAGGGGAATTCGTTCTCCGCAAGGAATTCAGCTTTTACCAGACGCTTTAAATTGGGATGGTCTGTAAATTGGACTCCCAGGATATCATGGATTTCTCTCTCTATCCAAAGGGTTCCCGGGATGACAGAAGTCAGGGAGTCTAACACAGGATCGTCATGTGGAGCCAGGGTTCGGAGAGTACAGATGAATTGGTCTTTATCGAAAGTAAAGTGATACAGAACTTCGAATCCTTCCCGAACATGCATTCCTGTGGAACTGGAAAATTTAGCTTTTAAGTCGCGAAAAATAATTTGGGACAATTTCTTCAAATTTTCCCGGCCAACTCTTATGTATACCCTTTTATGAGAGTGTTGCTGTACATCAAAATCAACTTTTGATTTATCTTTGAGAGCCTCGATAAATGCCTGAATATCCATGAAATCTCCTGTACAATCTTGTTTAAGTAGCAAAAACTAATATTAGATTTTTTGTAATGCTTTCAGCAGCCCCATAATCATGGTTTCCGGTTTTGGGGGACAACCTGGCACGTAGACGAAAATTGCGTTTGGATCAACTTCCCTGATTACCTTGTCCACTGGTCCGGCCACGCTGTAAGCGTCTTTAAAGATACCCATGCTGCAGGCACAGGCACCCAGGCATGCTACGACACAGGGTTTGGGTACCTGTCTGTAAACTTCTTGAAGCCGTGATTTGATGTGGTAACTTACCGGTCCGCTTACTAATAGAACATCAGCATGACGGGGACTTACCACCAGTTTTATACCAAATCTCTCCACATCAAAGCGTGGGGTGAGGCAATCTAAAATTTCAATATCACAATTATTACAACCACCTGTTCCCACGTGATATACCCAGGGAGATTTTTTCAGCCATTTCGTTGATACATTGGGCATCTTTCCATGCTCCAGATTTATGAGTAAGTCAATAAATATCTAAAAGAGGGTAATCAATAACCCAGGAACATCAATATCATAGAGATCAGAGCCAGAAGCGTAACCCAGCCCCAGAAAAATTTAACTGCCTGATCAATGCGAAGCCGGGGATTGGTGTTTTTGATCAATATGACCAGGGTAATGATGAACAGGAATTTGAGCAGGGACCATAAAATTCCCAAGCCCTGAAGAGTAGTCCCGCCCCAGAAAATACTGATCAGGAACCAGGGTAATACAACATGCAACATAGCTTGCATTAGTTTATAAATAGCCAGAAGAGGTCCGGAATACTCAATAAAAGGCCCTTCCATAATTTCACATTCTGCTTCGCTGATGTCAAACGGTACTTGGCCCAGTTTTGCCTGCAAACAGAGGAGGCATACAATAAAACCAATGATCATGGAGGGTAAATTAAGCATCGCGCCATGAACCTGCTGATATTGAATAATCTCTCCTAAAGAGATGGACCCTACTTTAAAAAAAACAGTAACAATGGCCAGAATGAAGGGTAACTCATATCCCATCATCAGTTTGATCTCCCGGCTCGCTCCTAGAGATCCGAAGGGGTTGCCGGAGGTAAAGCCGCCCCAGATGATTGACAAAGGTGGAATGATCATCAGGTAAAGTATGACAATCGTATCTCCAATAATCTGAAACTCCGGATTAAGATTGATGACACCCAAAATCGTTGCCAGTAAAGAGGCTGATGTTATCCCAACCAATGGTGCCAGGATAAAACCGGTTTTTTTTGCGGAAACCGGAATGATAAGTTCCTTATGCCAGAGCTTAAAAAGATCATAAAATGGTTGGAAGAAAGGAGGGCCAACCCGCCATTGCACAAGTGCCGATACCTTTCGGTCGATCCAGCTCACGATCAATCCGAATGAGCTGGTAAAAAGGAACCCCGGGAAGACTAAAAATGCGAGGAGATACAAAAGTATATTATCCATTGAAAATCCTTTGTCTCAGCGAAGAAAAAAATGTATAAAGATTATTATTATATTTGATAATTGACATTAATAAAAATGAACCCTGACATCCTCGAGTGCCTTCAGGTTATGCTTTGCCCGGTCATGCTCAGGATCAAGCTCCAGAACTTTTTTGAAATGATTTATCGATTTATCAAGTTCACCTTTCTTGTAGTAACCCACGCCTAATTGGAAAAATGCAGGCGCATCTTGTGGATTTTGCTCGACCACTTTTTCAAAGTTTTGTATGGTTTCATCAATACTGCCCAATTGGGCAAAAGCCTCTCCCAGATGGTAGTGAGCAATAGTAAACTCAGGATTTTTTTTCAATAGACTACCCAACATATCGCAAGATTCCTGGAGCTCACCGTGATGATAATAGCAGATTCCCAGGTAGTAGTAAGCCATGAGAAAATCGTTATCAATCCGGAGAATAGCTTTAAACTGCTGAATTGCTTCACTAATTTTTGCTTTCCGGAAGAGTGCCAGCCCCAGTCCATAATGTGCCCCGGCCTGATTGGGTTTTAATTCAAGACAGGTCTGAAATACTTCGATGCAGCGGTTCAATTTTCCCAGTCTGTAGAAAAGGTTCCCGATGTGCAATAACACTTCCGGGCTTCTTTGAATGGAATCTGCTTTCAAAAATTCTTTCAGGGCTTCATCCAGTTGACCCTCATTCTCAAAACGGGTTGCCGCCTGAATTAAATTCTGGTAATCTTCTACCTCTTTCGCAACTGCTTTTCCACAATGTTTGCAAAATTTTGAATCTTCTGTGTTTTGAGTTTTGCAAGCAGGACAGATCATCTATCTCTCCTTTACCTATTGATATAGTATATTATGATTTTTACAATTTACATACGGCGAACTTTTGAGTGCGCTACGATTCGACCACCTACCATTGTTTCCGGAATTGCGTCGGGCAGTATTTCGACGAACTGGAGCGCATTGCTGGTGCAGGCTGACACACAACGGGGTGTTTTTCCTTCCACCACCCGGTCAATGCAAAGATCGCACTTGGGGGAAATATGACGTGTGAATTCGTATCCGATCACACCAAAAGGGCAGGCCAGTGAGCAGGAGCGACAACCTACACAGAGAAGATTCGCCCGTCTGACGAAACCATTGTCGTCTTTAAATAACGCATTTGAAGGGCAACTCAACATACAGGCCGGATTAAGACAGTGGCGGCAATTTGCGGGAATTTCGGCAATTTCCTCAACTTTTCCGGCAACTAAATTTGTCTGGTTATGGTGGCCGTAATGGCATGCTGCTGAGCAGCTATGACACCCAATACACAGATCAAGATTTACAATGATACGCTTTTCCATATGCTGCATTTGAAGTACCTCGGTACCTGTGTTGATTCAGGTTATTTTGGTTTCACTGATATTTTGGGACACCAAAAATAGTATTCTTGATTATGGGGTGCGAATTCACCCGGAAGTGCCTGCCGTAAAGGGGAATAATGGGCATGACCGACGAGCATAGTGTCTGCTAATTTTTGACTGATTTTAACCCGGAAAGGAATATCGTTTTTATTTATATTTAAGCTGATATCCTGATGATTCTTGAAATTTCCTGATTGAGCTATTTTAGCAGGAATAAGCAGTTCCTCATCAATACAATCCCTTTTTGCCCAGGAAGAATATTGAGTCAAACTGGCATCCTTGTAATGAGTCATGTGTTCTGTCGGGACCAGCCATAATCCCTTAATTTCATTTAATTCTTTCAACTTATTCAGATAATATTCTATCTCGACTGGCAGCATCTCTTCCCAATCTGAATGATGATTGATCTTCCCGTTCGAGTTGAGCGAAACCTTTTGTTCACTAGCTTTCTGATGAAATAAGTAGGTGTAATGGGCGATGGATTGTGCTGAGCCGATAGGAGATTTAACCGGTTGAGAACCGATAGATTGCCAACTGATAAAGTTGGTCCGCAGATCCATCTGTTCGTTGAAATGTGCTTCAGCAAGCAGGGCAGAGGTATTTACCGGAAATTCATCCTGTACCAGAGAAGATATGATCCATTGCATTTGTTCCGGGTAATTTAAAGTTCCGGGTACATATGTGGCCGGATTCCATCCCACTGCCCAAGCATAGCTGGAAGGGTGATGAACTGTGTTATGAAGCATCGGCTTATTACCCAGATTAAGGTGCGGATAGATGTCTCGGGCTAAATCCTCAATGGTATTGAAATTCCCGTCAGCATACAGAGGAATCAGGTAACTGGAAGTCAAGGAGCTAAGGGCGGCACAGATAATGCCACTGATATAACTGCTTAAAACATTATAGTGATGTGTGGAATAAAAAATAGCGGCTTTGGTATCTGAAGAGAAAAACTCGACAATATAGTCCAGGTAACGTTGATTCTCCGGAGTAATCGATTCCTCTATTACTTGGTCAAATTTGTCACGGATCATGTTCTCCAGCAGTTTGAATTCATGCTGGGGAAATTCTTTTTTCTTTTTTTCATAAATTTTTAAAAAGAGATATGCCAAATACAGAGGTTCTGTATAGGGTGCATTTTCAAAATAAATATTGGCAAACCAACTGGTTCGGCTTGAAACCGGATTGATGTTGAAGAGAGCGTTTTGGCGAAATGCATATTTTGCCTGGAGTATATGTCTGCTGAGGACCGGATGCTTGGTAAAAACATCTCCAACTGATAGTATATAGTTGAGGTTTTTTAATATTCGGGGATCGTCACATTTCCGGTATGAAAATGGATTACTGAGCATTGCGCGGAACAATGGTCGGTCAGTTGGTGCGATAAAATCGATTGAATCTATTTTATTGTCGGTCGCAAAGTCTAACAGAGCACGAATATCATGCAAGGATATCAGTGGATTTATTAGTATTGAAACAGGATCTTGAGAAGAATTGCCTTTAATTTCTGAAATTATATTTTGGAAAATAATCTCTGGTATTTCAGGAGTCAGTATTCCATCTTTGTTGTAGTATGAACGACTGAGCCTGCGTGGATGTGACATTAATTCATAGGAAAAATGTCCTCTGGGGCATAGCGCGCCTTCATTTATGGGATTTTCATAATCAAAGTCAATAACGTCTCGTGTCTTTTGTGAGAATATAACCTCATCCATCCCTTTGCGTATTTTATAGCGGCAGCCCACTGAGCAAAATGGACAGGTTACTTGAAATTCCTGTTTCTGATCCAATAAGATATCATTCTGTCTGTTCATAAAGCCGCTTCTTTTTTATGTTCAAATGCCTGAAATTACGTTCTTAAGATTTATAATTTGTATTATCCGAAAACATCAGGATACTTCTGGATTTGGGCATAATTCATATCCGGACCATCTTTACATAAATAATATGGGCCGATATTACAGCGTCCGCAAATTCCCATACCACAGCTCATCTTGCGATTCATAGAGAGATATATTTGATCTGATTTAAATCCGACATTCAGGAGTTTCATGGTAACAAATTTGAGCATTATTTCCGGACCGCATGACACAGCATAGGAGTTTGATAAATCTATACCGGTATCATCGAGTAGTTCTGTGACTAAGCCTACTTTCCCGCCCCATTGACTATTTCCACGATCTACCGTGCACTCAAAATCAACGTTTTTTAATTTTTGCCAATCCTGGTATTGTTGTGTAAAGCTCAATTCGGAGGGATTTCTGGAACCGTATTTTATACTGACCCGCTTGAATTTATCCAAATCATGAAACAGGGCATAGAGCAGTGCACGCAATGGTGCCAGACCAACACCGCCGCCTACAACTAAAATCTCTTTGCCTTCAAATTTTTGCAGGGGATATCCCTTCCCGAATGGACCGCGAAGGCCCACCCAGTCCCCTGGCTTCAAATTATGAACCGCTTCGGTTAAATGGCCTGCCTTTAAAATGGTTATTTCCATTTTGTCCAGGTCATAGGGTGAGGAAGAAGGTGTAAAAGGTGCTTCACCGATACCGAAGATCGTAAGTTGCATGAACTGTCCGGCACCAAACGGGATAGGTTGGGGAGGTTTTAATACCAGGGTTTTGATGCTGGGCGTTTCAGTGATGACATCCAGCACTTTTGTTTCGATGGGTTGATATAAATTATCCATAATAAATGGCTCTAATCTTTCAATAAATATTTAAAACCCAATTC
>CBDUVK010000099.1:0-9041 GCA_965370645.1 uncultured bacterium | reverse complement strand
ACAATTCCTTTAGCGACTTTTTATGAGATTTTATGAATAAATCAAACTAAACAATAAGACTGATAACTGCCAAAGAACGTTGCTATTACCCTTTACAATTCAGTAACAGTTGCAATTTACCGGACTATTTGCTATAAGTATTGAGTTGACTCTCAAATCGCAAAGTATCAATACCGTTCTTTTACTATTCATATTGATTCTAATTTTATTTATATTGCTCTATAAAGTCTATAAACTTACCTGACAGTCATAAGCCTATGTACACATTGTCTGAACAACAGTTGCAGGCTTTGGACCTTGAAAGTAATCTGGCGGTTACCGCTGGCGCAGGCTCCGGTAAAACGACTCTTCTTGTTAATCGCTACCTCCATATTCTATTGAATTTTAAACATTTAAGTGTAAAAAATTTATTGGCAATCACCTTCACGGAGAAGGCAACTGCAGAGATGAAAGATCGGATATTTGATCTTATTCGCCAACAGTTTATAGACAATCGAAGTAAGCAGGGTCGGCTTTTTGAAATTTTAAACGAATTACATGAATCACAAATTTACACAATCCATGCCTTTTGCAGCCACATTCTTAGGCAGTACCCCCTTGAGTCAGAATTAAATCCGGATTTTACCATTCTAACTAATATCGAAATTGATGAGTTGATAAATCGTGTTTTTCGAGAATTCCTCATTTCCTTGCGGTTAGCGAAGCATCAGAAGGCCCGGGTGATGATGAGAACTTTCAGGGAATTTCCCTCTCATCGACTTCGTGAGATGCTATTCTTTTTTTATCACAAGCGCACCCAACTCTATCCTTTTCTGGAATCCTTTGCAAACAAGTCACCCCAATTGATAGAGTCAGAATGGAAAAATAATTTTATAACCTACCACTCGGACTTTCTGGAACCGCTGATGAATAATGCGTCTTTCTGGGATAATTTGAAAGAGTTGTCTGCGCTGGAGATTGAAACCGGTACTCAAGCATTTAAAATACAATCGGAATTGAAGCAACTCCTGGAAAACTACCGCAAGAATTCCACTAATGAATATCTGCAAATTTCAGCACTCATCAATATCCTAAACCTTCTCACGAAGGGAGATCATGGTGCATATACAGCTGTTCCGGGAGGGAAAAAGGGTTGGGGAGAGATTGGTGTTGAATATTTCCGAAAACTTTCAACTTCTGCTGCCGAGTTTGCCTTCAGTACAATTCCTTATCAAGATACACTTGAAGAAATATCAGCAACAATTCAAAAAGGAATATCATTAATCATCATTGAAATTCTAAAAAAAATTGAGGGTGAAAAACAACGTCTCAACATGATGGATTTCGATGACCTGCAAATTCATTGCCTAAAATTGTTACAAATGAATCCGGAAATCCGTAATCATTTATGCAAACAGTATAAATTTCTTCTGGTAGATGAGTATCAGGATACCGACCTGTTACAGAATCACATTATTCAGCTACTTTCTCATGATCAGTTGGGAAACCTGGATTCTAATAAAGTTTTTATTGTGGGTGATCCAAAGCAGTCTATTTACGGATTTCGCAATGCTGATGTCTCCCTCTTTAAAAATTTTATGACCGAGATATCCCTGCAGACCAACGCATCAATATCCCCCAATATCGATAACAATGATACCATTGAGGAAGAGCGAAAATCAAAGCGGATTATCCATCTTGACCAAAACTACCGCAGTTCTTCCAAACTCATTCATTTTTTTAATAAAACTTTTGAATCTATCTTCGAACCAGTCTCCGAATTCGAAGTTGAATTTCAATCACTTCAGGCAACCCGACAAGAAGATCCCGGATATAATTCAGGGGTTCAACTGGACATTTTATTAGATGAGAACAGCGAAAAAAGTGACGCAATTATTGAACAGGCCAAAAACATTGCACACAATATCATCAATTTTGTCAACCATGAAGATCACAAAAAATATGTGAAAGGAAAAGACCGCTTTACTTACGAGACTATTTCATTCGGAGACATTGCCGTCCTAATTCGGTCAAGAACACACCTAAACCAATTTGAGCAAATTTTCAGACAATATGAAATTCCTTACCAAACTTATAAAGGGATTGGCTTTTTTCAAAGACAGGAAGTTCAGGACATTTACTACTTACTAAAGAGCATTACTATCCCGGAAGACAATTTTGCCCTCATAACAGTACTGCGCAGTGATTTTATCGGGTTATCAGATGTCAGTCTATTCTATCTCAGCCAATTTAAAGGAGACAATTACTGGGAAAAGCTCCACAAGATGTACCTATATTTTAATAATCAAGAAAATCAGACTGATATTTTTAATCCGGAATTTGCTCAATACCTGAAACAGGGAGATCAAAGCATCAATATTTTTCCTGATGAGCTGAATATTATCCAAAATGTTTTGACACAATATCCGGGCTGGCACCACCTTGCAATCAATGGCCAGTACAGTAGATTACTGGATGAAATCATTGAAAAATTAAATATACGTGCTTTACTCAAATTTAATATAGACGGTCCTCAAAAATTGGCTAATCTCGATAAATTGATCCACACAATTTTTGAATATGAATACAGCTCTTCAATATCGTCTTCTGAACTTTTAGGAATACTTAAAAAGCAGATATCCGGGGAAGTCAGGGAGGGGGAAGCAGATATTCTGGCACCGGAGGAAGACAAAGTAAAGATTTTGACCTATCATAGTGCTAAAGGCATGGAATTTCCAGTGGTATTTTTACCAATGCTGGAAAAACAATTTCAATATAACCGCCAGATTCTGAAGGATAATAAATACGGATTTGCGTTTATGCTGGAACGATCCCGGAAAGAATCTAAAACAAAACCTTTCGCTTACCAATTTTTAAAAAAGCGAGATGAACAGAATATTTGCGCCGAGGAAAAAAGGCTTTTCTATGTAGCATCAACAAGGGCAAAAGATTTTTTATATCTCCTGGGGACAATATCTGCAAAGAATAATCTTCCCCAGGAATCATATTTATACTGGTTGTTTAAATCATATGAGATCTCCGAAGAAAGTATAAAAGAAGGGAATGATTTACCAGATCTGGATGGTGATACGGGATTTATCGTTAAAATTCATGAGGGAGAAACCGAAGATCTCACCAAAGGATCGGGGTCCGGCTCAGATACTCAGGCGGAACCCTCTCTGCAAATTAAAACCCATGATATCGAAAATATTAATCCGCTGATTGAAAAACCGGCGCTTCAGACCTATTCAGTAACCCAGCTTATGATATTTCGGGAGGATGAAGAACGATATGTCCAGCATTTTTATTTAAATGATGGAAAGTTAAAGGCATCTCTCTTTGAGATGGAATTTGTTGATGAACCTGGTGGCGAAATGTGGGGCTCTCTGGTGCACAAAATGCTGGAGTATTATTATCTTCGCTCACCCGAGGAAGATCTTGACAAGTTAAGACAGCTTGCCCGGATATTTGATTTTAATTTTGAAGACAAAAAAATTCTAAAAAAATTAACAGACATACTCGAAAAAGTGCGTGCTGCCGAATTTAACAAAAAATTAAATCCGAAGGAGACCTCAAGTGAATTTTCAATCGAACTACGATTAGACAATTTTGTACTAAAGGGTATATTTGACCTTTTATATAAAAATTCGAAGGGGCTCCGGGAAATTATCGACTTTAAAACCAACAGAATTAAAGCTTCCGAGACATCCGGACTGGCTAAAAAATATGCATTTCAAATGAGAACCTATGCATTATTACTGGCAAACCTCTATCCTGATCAGCAGATATATCCCATCTCCCTGCTTTTCACCGAACCTATGAAGAAAGAAGAATATTCCTTTAACTTATTAGAAATCGAAGAAACACGCCTGGAAACGATTAAATTGCTGAACAAAATCTATCAATATGAAAATGCGATTTTCCATCCATCTTCCCTGAAGGTCAACAAAAAGATTCAGGAGAATAAGATATGAAAACAATCATCTTCATTTTAGCAATAAGTACCTTTATTATTTGGAGTTGCCAATTTGGAGAGGATCCGGGTAACCAGGCAGATAACATCCGAATATTTTCGGATACAGCAGGTTATGCTCATAAAGGTTATCAGATGGATTCTGTCATGTCGCGAATCAATCGTCTCTATGGGCGGGAGCGGAAGAATATATTATTTATACAGGATATATCACAAAAAAATTGGAAGATCGTCATCTGCCCCCATGACGATTATAGTTATGCAGGAGAGATTTATCCTTATGTGCTGGAAAATCTTAAAACCCCCACAGTCATTATATTGGGTGTCGCTCATAAGGCAAAAAATTTTGGAATTGAGGACCGGCTTGTATTCGATTCTTTCACGCATTGGGAGGGGCCTTACGGAGCTGTCAAAGTCTCGGAATATCGTGAAGCCATTCTCGCTGATATTCCCCCTGAAATGTATCAAATCAATGACAGTTTGCAGCAAATAGAACATTCAGTTGAAGCATTGATTCCTTTTCTTCAATATTACCAACCTTCTGTTCAGATTGTATCCATTTTGGTACCTTATATGAATTTTAAACGTATGGACCAGATTGCCATCCCGTTAGCCCGGGCTCTGCAAAATATCATGAAAGAACGTCAACTGATTTGGGGAAGAGATTTCTCCATTGCAATTTCGAACGATTGTGTTCACTATGGAGATCAAAGTTGGGGAGGTAAAAATTATGCACCATTCGGTACCGATACCACCGGTTATCGTGCAGCAACCAACTTTGACATGAATATAATCAGTGAATGTCTGATCGATCGGGTTGAACCGCAACGTATCCGTCGATTTTTTGAATATACGGTTGATGTTAATAATTATAAAGAATACGCCTGGACCTGGTGTGGTCGATATTCTGTCCCATTCGGTTTATTAACCGGTTTCCATCTGCAAAATTTATTAGGAAATACTCCTCTGGAAGGGCGCATGTTGCGCTATGGAACCAGCCTGCGAGGGAAAAAAGTACAAGTTGAAGATTTAGGTATGACGGTGAACGCTCCCGCGACAATGCGTCATTGGGTCGGTTATGTTGCCATGGGTTATAGAGAACCCTAACTTAACTATTACAACTTCAGATTAAAATAACCAGAGCTTAAAAAAGAAAGGCCGAATTCCATTACACGAACTCGGCCTTTTTTCTGAAACAGGTAAAAAATTAATTCCCATCCAATTTCTTTTGCATTTCAAAAGCTTCCTGTGCTTTATCTTTCATTCCTTTCTGAGCGTAACATACACCCAAATTGTTCCAAAGGAGCGAAGAATCCGGAAATTTGCGGACCGCATCTTCCAGCACCGGGAGAGCTTCATCGTAGAGAGCAACCGCTTTTTGTCTATAGGAAGCATCTTCGGTTTCTGAAAACTTATCATTAAGCTGGCGCGCAGCTTGCATATAACTCTCGCTGAGCAATTCATAGGCATTTTGATTTTCCGGTTCAAGTTCTATGGTCTTTTTGAGGTAAGGAATCGCTTCCATATAGTGTGCTTCTTTGATAAGACTGATCGCTACATTATTAGGAATGACAGGATCACTAGGTCGTAAATCCATAGCAGTTTTAAATTTAGCCAGAGCCTCATCCCATTTTTCCTGCTTGCTGTATATTTCACCAATTGCCAGCATGGCATCAACTGAATTATTGTTCACTCCAAGAGCTCTCTCATACATTGCCAACGCTTTATCAACCTGATCAGACTTATAATAAAAATCGCCGACAGTTACCATAAGCGTGTCATTGTCGGGATTCATATCGATGGCTTTCAGCACATATTTTTCAGCTGTTGCGGTATCCCCGGTTTCCAAAAATGAAACGGACATCGGGGTAAGAGGTTCAATTCGCGAGGGCATGGATTGATGAGCATAGAGAAACTTCTCGGCTGCTTGGCTGAAGAGCTCCTTCCTTTTTTCCGGATCCTGCTCATCTCTGGCCGGGGTATAATATTTTCTAAGAGCTGCATTATAATTCTCCGCAAAATATTTGTTTTGGAGTTGCTCGATCTCGGTTTTGAATTTAGGACCGATAGATAAACTTTTTTCAAATGCCTGGTTCATTTCCTCAAACTTTTCGAAACGGCCATGCAACTCTCCCAGTAAATACCAGGCTTCAGCATTGGTTGGATATTTTTGGACCGCTTCCTTCGCTAAATCATAGGCCTTGTCGTAAAGTCCCTGATTCATATTAATAACAACACCTTCCACTTCGGGCGGCCGGCATCCCAATATGAGCAGGATGAAAAACAAGCCGATTACGGCAGATACAACGAACAATTTTTTCATAGATTTAACTCCTCCTGATTATGGAACTTCGGGTAATTTAATTGTTTTATAGATTTTTCAAATGGTGGAAATATTATTCCTTCCTCCGTGATAATTCCTGAGATGAATTTAGCGGGTGTCACATCAAAGGCGGGATTCCAGACTTTTGCCTGAGGGACAGAAATATCCAATCGATTCCATATTCTGGTTATCTCCTGCGGATCACGTTCTTCAATGGGTATTTGATCGCCGGACATGAGAGAATAATCGAATGATGAGAGGGGTGCGGCAACATAAAAAGGCAGCTGATGATAGTGTGCAAGAACAGCAAGATTATAAGTCCCGATCTTATTCGCCACATCCCCGATGGCGGTGATTCTATCTGCCCCCACCAGTACCATATCAATCATTTTCCGCTGCATGGCATAGGCTGCCATATTATCCGATATCAGGGTTGCCGGAATTTTTTGCTGATCCAGTTCCCACATGGTTAACCGCGCACCCTGCAACAAAGGTCGGGTTTCATCCACTAAAACTTTGATCTTCTTTCCCTGTTCGGCAGCGGCAAAAATAATTCCCAGGGCAGTCCCCATGCCGGCCGTTGCGAGGGCACCGGTGTTACAGTGAGTAAGTATAGTCATACCTTTTTCAACTAACTTCGAACCATTTTGGGAAATTTTTTGACAGCGCAGTTTATCATCATTCTGAAGATTTTTGGCCTGTTCCAGGACTTGTTGCAGTAAATCAGCCGGTTCTCCCTCAAACTCTGATAATCTATCCAGAATTTCCTGTAATGCCCACTGTAAATTCACCGCCGTTGGTCTGGCGCCGGAGAGATATGAAGCAATTGTATCAGCTTCAGTCAAAAATGCTTGCCTGGTGGGTGGTTTCTTATTCTTTAAGCCTAAAAATAATCCGAATGCTGCTGCAACACCCAGGGCTGGCGCACCACGTATGCGTAATTTTTGAATGGCTTCATGAAGCTGTCCGGAATCATTAAGTTCAATTAGCTTTAATTGCCCCGGAAGTTCAGTCTGATCTATAATTTTCAGAGAATCTCCGGTCCACTCGATATTGGTAATCATGGATTTTCTTTCAGCCTCAATAGCAAAAAAATTTATTATAATGAGTCTTTCAATTCAAGATATTTATTTTTTACAACCTGCTATCAGTAATGGCACAGATTGGATAATCAAATTATCCAATATTTCATCCGTTGTTTTTATTACTTATATTTATAAGAGGTTGAATCATGCTATTTAATTATGAAAATCTATATCATCCTGATCCCGTACTCAAAACATTTGAGTGCGGGATTAGCACCACGGGTTATATTTATTTCACTGTATTACATTTTTTTACTCAGAGGTATATCATCTTACCGTATTCTTCAGGTGGGCGTTGTACGTTGATTAGTTCAAAACCACGTGAATTATAAATGTTCATATGTGGAGATCAAATTTAAATTAACTTATCAGAACCAGAATTATATCCATCACATTTGTCCCTGTGGGTCCCGTTTTAATCAATCCTCCTGTTTGTTCAAGAAAAGTGTATGCATCATTATTTTCCAGAAATTTTTCGGGTAGTAATCCGCTCTCCCGGACTCTATCCCAGATTTCGGGATCCACCATTCCACCGGCAGCATCGGTGGGTCCATCGGTACCGTCGGTACCGCAACTTGCAATCAGATAATGACCATCCACATTCCGCATCGCAATAAGTGCGGATAAAGCCAGTTCCTGATTCCTTCCACCTTTTCCCTTGCCCTTTAAGGTGACGGTAGTCTCACCTCCTATTAAAACACAGGCCGGGCGAGGTAAGGGGATATCCCGGTCTATTATTTCCTGCGCAACCGCAGCAGTTACCTTGGCAACTTCACGGGCTTCTCCCTGTACTCTGGAAGATAATATTATACTGTTAAATCCAAGATCTTCCGCGGTTTTTTGGGCCGTTTTCAAAGCTCCTAAATTATTGCCGAGGATAAAATTATGCACCTTTTTAAATACCGCATCACCCTCTTTTAAAGTGTCCGGTATTTCAGATTTAAGCCCTTTCTCAAGGTATTCTTTGATGCTTACCGGCAATAAGTCACCCAACTTATATTTTTCAATTATTCCCCAGGCATCCTGAAAAGTTGCCGGATCTGGTGCAGTGGGACCCGATGCAATAGACTCGAGTGGATCTCCGATAACATCAGATAATATTAAGTTTATACAGGTTGCCGGAGAAATAGCTCTTGCTAATTGACCCCCTTTGATCATGGAGAGGTGTCTCCGGACAATATTCATTTCCTCAATATTGGCACCACAACTCAATAGGAGGTTGAACAGTTTCTGCAGGTCTGCAAGCAAGACTCCCTCCGGGGGTTTTTCCAACAAGGCCGATCCCCCACCGGAGAGTAGGCAGAGAACCAGATCATCTTCATTGGCATCTTTTGCAATCTGTAATATTTGGGAGGCCGCCTGAATTCCATTTTCATCCAAAATAGGGTGGCCGGCTTCCAGTATGCGTAGTTTTCTGCAGGCTCTGCCATGGCCATATTTAACCGAGATAACCCCGTAAAAAATCCTTTCACCTAACATATTTTCCATTTCCCGGGCCATCACTGCGGAGGCCTTTCCGGCACCAATAACGTAAATCCTGTTGTACTCATTCAATTTAAATTGTTGGTCTTCAATTTTTAAGATATCGTTCTTAAGGCCAATTTTTTGGCTGATTAATTTGTCGGGCTTTACTGCCTCTATGGCAGAAAGCAGAATGTGATTTGCGGCTTCTCTAAGTTCA
>CBDUVK010000098.1:0-9201 GCA_965370645.1 uncultured bacterium | reverse complement strand
TTACCATTTTTTGCGCTTTGTTTTAGTGATTCAATTTTATTATATTTTTTGGCTTTTAAAAATAAATAATACAAAAATTTATGCGGCGGAGGATTCATGAAGATTCAAATGGTGGATGTGAAGCGCCAATACCTTAAGTACAAGAGTGAAATTGAACCTGCAGTACTGGAGGTCCTTGAATCGGGACAGTTCATCAATGGCCCCGATGTACACCGGCTGGCTGAAGATATGCAAAATTACCTCGAAGTCAAATATGCCATACCATGCGCCAGTGGAACCGATGCTCTCCAATTAGCTCTGATGGCACATGATATCGGGCCCGGGGATGAAGTCATTACCACCCCTTTCACCTTCGTGGCTACCGCCGAGACAATTGCCATACTCGGCGCAAAACCGGTCTACGTAGATATTGATGAAAAGACCTTCAATATCGACCCCAAACTGATTAAACAGGCTATTACTTCAAAAACCAAGGCCATTATCCCGGTTCATTTATACGGGCAAAGCGTCGATATGGAGCCTCTCGTTGAAATTGCCCATGAACATGGATTAGCAGTTATTGAAGATGCAGCCCAGGCCGTGGGCGAGAGATATAAAGGGAAAAAAGTCTGTTCCCTGGGTCATATGGGATGTATTTCTTTTTTCCCAAGTAAGAATCTGGGGGCCTATGGTGATGCAGGAATGGTTGTTACACAGGAAGAGAAAGTCGCAGAAAAATTAAAAATGATCGCAAATCACGGATCGAAGTCCCGCTATTATCATAATATCCTGGGTGTTAATAGCCGGCTTGATACCATGCAGGCAGCCATACTGCGGGTTAAGCTCAAATATCTGGATAAGTGGAATAAACAGAGGCGGGCAAATGCCCAATATTATTCTGACAAATTGTCGGGAATGGGTATTATTACTCCTTATATAGCCGACTACGCGGACCATATCTTTCATCAGTATACCATCCAACTGGAGAGCGGCAGAGATCAACTTCAGGTCTTTTTAAATGAGAAAAAGATTCCCAATGCCATCTTCTATCCAATCCCGCTGCATTTACAGGATGCTTACCGGGAAACTTCTGGATATAAAAAAGGCGATTTCCCGATATCGGAAAAAATGGCAGATCGGGTGATCTCTCTACCCATGCATCCGGATTTAACTCAAGAAGAACAGGATTTTATCATCGATGCCATCGGGGAATTTATAAAACGCTGAATGGAATTAAGCTAAGGAAAACTTATGTTAGATTTAAAAGCTATTCGGGAAAATCCGGAACAGATCGCCCAGGGGATAAGAAACAAGGGGGAAATAGAAGATGTGGAACAAATTCTGAAACTAGACGAAAAACGACGGGATGTGATCCAAAAAGTTGAAAATCTCAAACATGAAAGAAAAGAACTCTCGCAGCAGGTCGGTCAATTAAAAAAACAGGGTAAGCCTGCAGGCCTGATAATCAAACAAACCAAAGATTTTTCTCAGACTATCAAAAACCTTGATGAAGAATTGAAGGCCATTGAAATGGAGCTGAAAACTGAACTGGATCGCGTGCCAAACATTCCCCACCCTTCTGTCCCCATCGGCAAAGATGCCTCTGATAACGTGGTGGTGCGCGCCTGGGGCAAGATTCCGGAATTTGACTTTGAGATATCCGACCATGTCGAAATCGCGGAAAGACTTGATATACTGGATTTCCCCAGGGGGAGCAAGGTTTCGGGACGGGGGTTTCCGGTATACAAGGGTCAGGGTGCCCGGTTAGAAAGGGCCCTAATCAACTTCATGCTGGATACGCAAGGCAAAGAACATGGCTACAGAGAGATCTTTACCCCTTTTCTGGTCAACCGGGAAAGCATGTATGGAACAGGGCAGATTCCCAAGCTGGAAGAAGATATGTATCATTGCGAACAGGACGATCTGTTCCTGATCCCCACTGCCGAGGTCCCTATTACCAATATGCATCGCGATGAGATGCTCACTATGGAACAGTTACCCGTCAAGTATTGTGGCTATACCGCCTGTTTTAGGAGGGAAGCCGGATCCTGGGGAAGAGAAACCCGGGGATTTCTGAGGGTACACCAATTCAATAAAGTCGAGTTGGTTAAAATAGTTACACCTGAGACATCTTATGAGGAGCTTGAAAGTCTGTTAAGCAATGCCACCCGAATTCTCGAATTACTGGGAATTCCCTTCCGAGTTGTTGAGCTTTGTACGGCCGATCTCAGTTTTGCTGCCGCCAAGTGCTACGATATCGAGGTATGGTCACCTGCTGAGAAAGAATGGCTCGAAGCCAGCAGTTGTAGTAATTTTGAGGATTTCCAGGCACGCCGGTTGAATCTGAGATTCCGGCGAGATCCTCATTCCAAACCTGAGTTTCCCCATACCTTAAACGGATCCGGCCTGGCAACCTCCCGTCTGATGGTTGCTCTATTGGAAACCTATCAGACCGATGAAGGATCGGTGCTGGTCCCGGAAGTATTGCGTTCCTATACTGGTTTCAATGTCATTAAACGAGAGGACTATTAAATCCCATGGTTCGCCTGGTCATATTTATTATCATCACTGTAATTGATACCATGATCAATGCATTTCTCTCTATTGTGGGTGGAATCTTTAATCCGTATTCCCGTTTTAATAACGGGGTTCTCAGATTATGGGCCAAAATCATTTTACTGGCGGCGGGTGTAAAGCTACAGATCGAGGGTGCTGAAAATCTTGCCAGGGAAGAGTCCTATATCGTGGTTGCCAACCACCAAAGTCTCATGGATATTCCAGTGCTTGCCTGTGGTTTGCCGGTGCCTATCCGGTTCATTGCAAAAAAAGAGCTTTTCAAAATACCTGTATTGGGCTGGGGTATGAAAGCAGCGGGTATGTTGGAAATCGACCGTTCCAATCAGAAACAGTCATTTGGTACCCTGAAAAAAGCTGAACAAGTGGTACGCAGTCATCACTTATCTATTTTAGCTTTTCCCGAAGGTACCCGCAGCGAGGATGGAAAAATCCATAATTTCAAGAAGGGGCCCTTTATTCTGGCTATTAACACCGGCTTATCTATTATACCAGTTTCGGTCAGTGGTACCCGCAAAATAATACCTAAAGGAATAATTAGGATCAAACCGGGGCGGGTAAGAATACAGATTCACTCTCCCGTTTCAGTAGCAGATCTGAATTTGAGCGATCGCAATCGTTTGGTTTCCGAGACTCAGAAGATGATTGTTGGGGGATTTGACGAGTCTTATAAATGACTTTATTTCTTTGGATAGTATAAACTCG
This sequence comes from uncultured bacterium, assembly GCA_965370645.1. Lineage (GTDB taxonomy): Bacteria > Calditrichota > Calditrichia > RBG-13-44-9 > RBG-13-44-9 > RQOF01. Next base: position 5,943 of record CBDUVK010000098.1, on the reverse strand, counting down.
TCTTTAAAATCGAATTATCATATATCTCATTTTTCGGGAGATGCTAACCTAACTCCTGCTTTCATAAGCAATAATTCTCAGCTGGATAACTCAGGACTATCATCATCAGCCAGGAACTTTTTCAGACGCTGGATGGATAACGGGGCCGAACCCTCATAATGATTGTTCATGTTTACATAGACTTCTACTTTACGTTCCAGTAAATCCTTCACAATCCGTGCAATTCGGTTTAACTCATCATCTTTCGGCTCCAGGATGCGGTTCCACTTGCCACCACTGGTTTTCTCAATTTCACTTCGATCCGGACCGTGCAATCTTATTATAGTAGAACCTTGAATATATTTTCCAAATTTTTCATATAAATCAATCACCGAGGGCATGTAGTATCCCTGCAAAAATACATGATTTAGATTTAAACTTCCTAAAAATCTGAAATAGGCATCATTGAGATAATTCGGGTTGCGGATCTCTATAAAATAGTGATAATTTTTATCTAGCGGTTCCACAAAAGTGCCAAATTTTTCCTGAAATTCCCCTTGTGAAGCCATTTTCTGTTTGTTCAGATATTCAAACTGAAACATCAGGGGGGCCAGATGATCGCCCAAAGGACTGATGAGCTCCAGAAATTGCTGGAAAATATCACCAGACAGGAAATAGGGATTTTTCAGTAGGGGATCTGTTTTTTGTTTTTTATAAAAATTGGTTAAAGTAACGCTATTAGGTACTTTAATGCTAAATTTAAAACCGGGGGGGACAGCTTGCAGATAATCCAATACGGTAGATGGAGATGGAAAGACAATTTTTCCGGGACCGAAAAGGGACCAGAACCATTGATCAATCTCAACTGTATTGTAATTTTGAGTATACTCCCGCAGATGATTTAACGGTTTTTTGTCCGAATAAACAATTCCCCGCCAGGAATCATATTTCCAGCTGCAGGTACCGATGCGCAATTCAGCCATTGTTTACTCTTTCGCCCATGACTCTACATTTGATTTTCTTAATTCTTTTTCGTTTTTTTGCAGGAGCTGAAAAAGAACATCATAACGCGAGAATCGAATCCATATTTGCCCCCAGATGGCCGCTTGAAGAACAACCAATTCAAGCAATATGCCTCCCGGGGAACGGTCAGACAGATGGTGCTGTAGAAGCCAGTATGCCACCACAAAAATCAGCCATAGTACAAATATCACCAGATAGGACCCAAAAAATCCAATGGGATGATCTACAAACAGGCGAAATGCCTCGATAAGGGAGTGGCCCACGTTTCGATCTTTTCCTTCAATTATCCTGATTTTCGCAAGATCAAGCACCAGCCAGCCAGCCAAAATGAGGATTAATATAAAGACAGATAGCAGAATTAAGAAATAAAAATACTGCTCTTCAACAAAATAGTCCGGGAGCAAAAAGCTGAACAGGAACACCGTGAAAAGCCCCACCAGAAATAGAATACCCAGCAAAACAGGGGTAATGAGTCCAATTTGTATCATTCTCCATCCGAAATGCAAACAATCTTTCCAGAATTCTTTTAGATTAATGGTTTTTTTCAGTACTAATGCGGAAATAAATCCCCCCGTCAATAATATGATTAACAGATAATGGATCAGATTGCCCAGCTGGATCCAGGAACGTGAGTAAGATACCGCAGAACCCATATGATGGTAGAATTCAGCATAATAGCTGTAGATGTTATGGTTAGCCAGAATATCGGTCACCAGGCGGTTAGAAAAAAAATCCCGGAATGTTTCACAATATGGGATAAGAAATAAGCCTGCCAATAAAAAATTTACCGCCCACAGGACCACAATGAGTTTTTTCAACTGCCAGGTGTTCTGCAATCCTTTAACAATCGATCCCATTCTATCCCACTGTTTTTAAGTTTAAAAGGAAAACAATCCCATTAATATTTGCTGATAAAATTTAAGTGATTTCATCCCATGCCGGAAGAATGCCGTGGGATTATCCCGCATGGTATAAGAATTGTTGGTCCAGTTAACGTCCAACCATATTTTTTGCTGCGGATCCACACGTGCAGAGACAACCGGTTCCGGACCGGGAATAAAGAGAGTATGAACCGAGTCTACCCCTTCCCATTCTATCAGCACGCTTCGACCATCTTTAAGCGTATATTCAATTTCCACTGGAAAAACGAATTCACCCAGACGTGAAACAGTAATTTCGGTGCCATAAAAGGAGCCGGAGGTGTCCCACTTTTGTTGAATCGTCTCCAGAGAGTAATCAAGGACACAACTATCGTACAATGCTTGTTGGAAAAACCATTGCATATCCTGTGGGGCATACTCCTGAACAATATCTATAAAGTTTTCGGTACGCGGGTGCTTATATTTCCAGCGCTCCATATATACGGACATAATAGAATCCATGAGGGTGGATCCCAGGTAATTCTCCAGGGTCTGCAACATCAACATCGGTTTGCTATAGGTATTCACCCCATAGGTCCAGGCTTTAAATTCCCAGCTGGGTTTCACGGTAATGCTCAGATTGGGATGCCGCATGTAACCTTTTTTACGAAAGTCATGCGCACCCACTAAAAGGTTTAAAAAGGTTGATGCAGAATAGTTCAAACCATAAATATGGGACAATATTTTTTGCGTTGCGTAGCTGGTAAATCCCTCATCCAGCCAGGGCTCTTCACTCTCGTTACTGGCCAGAATACCATAAAAATACTGATGTGCAAATTCGTGCACCGTATACTCCTCCAGAAATATCCTGATATTGCTGGGAATCCCCCAGATACTGACACAGCTAATCAGACAGGGATATTCCATTCCTCCTGCCCGGTAAGCGTAGGACGGCACATCCACCAGCGTCAACTGTGGATAAGGATAGGGTATTAACCAGTCTGCAGTATAATTCAGAGATGCTTCAATGATATCGAAGTAGCGATCAACCTTGCCGGAATGTTCTGGTGCATGAAGCAGAATAACATCCACGCCGTTCACTTCTCTCACCACCCGATGATATTCCGGCCAGGCGGTTATTACAAAATCATGCACATCTTCTGCCCGGTAGTTTAGCGTTTTAAGACTATCTTTAATTTCCTCCTTTAGCAACAGGCCGGTAGCACCAACCACATATTCCTTCGGCAGGGTTAATTCAATCTGGTATACCCCAAAATCGGCAAAAAATTCGCTTTGCCGGAAGAACTGATGGCAGTTCCATTGCCCCTCCTCCAGGACCCCGATTTTAGGAAACCATTGACCCAGCATAAAAAAGTCGTCCATATAACCTGTTCGGGCGATAATTTGGGGAAGCTGACAGGTAAAATCGATTTGTATCTGTACGGTCTCTCCGGGCTTAACCGGATTGGATAGCGGAATCCGGATAAGGCTGGAATCATGAAGATTACCATCATCCGGCCGTATATATTCTATTTCCTCAAGTAGATTTTTCTCACCATCTATGGTGAAGCGTGTTATGTCGATGCCCCCCAGCTGTTCCTCATCAATCAGATTTGCCCATCTTTCGGGCATGCTGGTTAAGAAGCTGGAAGATTTATTACGAAAGCCATTCATGTACAGGTGAAACCATAATTCATTAACCGTAACGCCGCCATCATTTCTCCAGTCTAACCATTGGCGTCCGTGAAGACTTTTTTCCTCGGTATCCAGTCGGACTTGAATACGATAATTTGCAATTCTGGAAGTAAGCGAAGACTCAAATATCTGCTGGCTATGCAGGGAAATAATCATCAGTATTATGAAAAGAAAGGTAGGGGAGGCCTGAAAAAATCTCAAAATGGAGTATCCCAAGCAAGAAATCGTAACTGGTTTATTACAACTCAATGTTTTTTATGATTCTTCAACGATCGCACATACTTTATTGCGACCGGTTTCCTTGGCGTGGTACATTGCTTTGTCGGCATTCAGAATAAGTTGATATGCGGTACTTCCATCCTCCGGGAAGCTGGAAATTCCGGAACTGATAGTTAATCTACTCCCGGGGACGCTTTCTAATTTCGGAAGTTCAAGTTTTTCAACGATTTTTCGCAGTTTTTCTGCGGTTTTCTTGGCATCCTCTCTGCCAAGCTCCGGACAAATAATACAAAACTCCTCTCCTCCATACCGGCAAACCATGTCACTGCTGCGGGTATTTCCTACCATAGACTGGGCGATCCGCTGCAAAATCAGGTCTCCGGATTGATGACCATAGGCATCATTATAATTTTTGAAATAATCAATGTCGATCATAATCAGTGAAAACACAGAGTGGTGTCTCTGGGAACGGCTGATTTCGCGATTCAACTGATGAATAAAATAGCGGTAATTATAAAGGCTTGTCAAAGGATCGGTAATCGCCTCTTTTTCGGCCTTTATAAATAAAAATCTTAACTGATCCATCAGGGAAAGATTTTGATACATGTAACTGGCAGTACGCATCAGGGTTTCCAAAAATCTGATATCATGAGAATTGATAGTCCTATTAGATTGCGAATTATCCATAAATAAAAAACCCGCACGATGGAGTGATTCGCTGGTTAAATACTCCTCTAAATTTCCCAGAATATTGTCAATACCCATGTCTTCCTGGTCGTGGAGACTGGGAAGAAAAGATTCCAGCAAAGGTAAAACACCTTCCCGTATTTCATCCGCCCGTACTTGGCTCATGGGCGTTCCCAGGTAGGCAAATACAAATTGTTTGGTCTTAAGTTGCTTTAAAAGTGCTTTTAACTGTGGCTCTTCAACCTGCTCAATTTCTTGGATTTGAAGAATCTGATTTTCCTCAAAAAACTGCTGAAGCGCCGGACTTGTGGCGGGATAGCTATACCGTTTCCAGTCTTTACGGTTTATTCCCCGGGCATATTTTATTTCCAGAGACATATTTTCATGATTCACATCTAGGAAAACACAACGGTCGAATTGAAATTGCTCACATATTTCCTCAACCAGTACCTTCATAAATTCTGCAGGATTTTGGCAAGTCTGCAGGGCCGCTATGGAGCCTAACATTTTTTGCAACGATTCGATATTCCTGGCCAAATTCTGAGAAGTGCTCTCTAAACTTCGGTTCGAGACCTCCAACTCCTGAACTTTATTAGTCAGGCGCTCAACGATGGAGAGTTCGTACTGTTCGTGAAAGTATTCTTTTTCGTGGGGCTCCAGAACTTCTTTTTCTCCGCCTAAAAATCTCAGAATTTGATCGGGAAAGGTGGACACATTAATTGGCTTTCTGATATAGCCGGTTGCCCCGGCTACCAAAATTTTCTCCCGCACATGTTCCTCTTTTAGACCGGAGAGTGCTATAATCACCGTATCTTTCAATTCCTTGGTATTTTTCATTTTGGTAGTGAGTTCATCACCACGAATATCCGGTAAATCAATATCCATAAGAATAAGCTGGGGTCGTTTTTTAAGGGCGATTTCCAATCCTTCCAGGCCGGTTGAAGCTTCCAGGAATTGAAAGGGATCCTTGCTCAGGATTTTGCGCATTAACAAACGAATATCGCTGTCATCTTCAATATATAAGATTTTGATCTTCTTAGATTTGGCCATCAGATCTCAGTAGTTTGTTCAACCGCTTCTTAAAATATACATTCATGCTCAATAATATACAAGATTCTTCTTGGACGGCAAACACTTGCCCTTTCCCGTAAATTAAGAGTTTCTTAATATGTCACTGTGCGCAAATACATATCTGGACAATACATTAATTAAATAGTCATGTTTTTCTCATCATAACATGCAATATAAAATCAGCATCATGATGTAACCATATAAACGACACAATTTAAAAAGGATTTAGGGTGGAAAAACTTTAATATAAAGTCAGTTGTAAAGAAATTCAACATGTATAGAGAATTTATTATACTTCAGCAGTCAAACACTATTTGTTTGAAATATTTTAATATGGCAGAATTTACCTTACCTGCTGCAAATACTATCCGGAGAAGAGAGCTAATGAGCATTCATAATAAAGTAATAA